>JAATFS010000402.1 GCA_015655035.1 Lysobacterales bacterium
CTTCCACGCGCTCGGCGTGCCGACCGTGGACTACGGCAACAACCTGCGGCAGATGGCGTTGGAGGAAGGCGTCGGCAACGCGTTCGACTTCCCCGGCTTCGTGCCGGCCTACATCCGCCCGTTGTTTTGCCGTGGCATCGGCCCGTTCCGCTGGGCGGCCTTGAGCGGCGACCCGGAAGACATCTACAAGACCGACGCCAAGGTCAAGGAACTAATCCCCGACAACCCCGCCCTGCACCGCTGGCTGGACCTGGCGCGCGACAAGATCCAGTTTCAGGGCCTGCCGGCGCGTATCTGCTGGGTCGGACTGGGCGAGCGCGACCGCCTGGGCCAGGCGTTCAACGAGATGGTCGCCAACGGCGAACTCAAGGCGCCCATAGTGATCGGCCGCGACCACCTGGACAGCGGCAGCGTCGCTTCGCCCAACCGCGAGACCGAAGCCATGCGCGACGGCTCCGACGCAGTATCCGATTGGCCACTGCTCAACGCCCTGCTCAATACCGCCAGCGGCGCGACCTGGGTATCGCTGCACCATGGGGGCGGCGTCGGCATGGGCTTCTCCCAGCATGCCGGCATGGTGATCGTCTGTGATGGCAGCCAGGCAGCGGCCAAGCGCATCGGCCGGGTGCTGTGGAACGACCCGGCGACCGGGGTGATGCGCCATGCCGATGCGGGCTATGAAATCGCCATCGACTGCGCGAAGCAAAAAGGCCTGGATCTGCCAGGCATCCTTGGCTGAGCGCACGTCATCCGCTGCACGGCCGGGATCGGTCACCTTATCCCGGCTGCTTCCGCTGGTTCTAGAACTTGTAGGTCACGCCCATGTAGTACTGTCGGCCGGAGTAGCTGCCGTCGAGCAGGCGCGCCTCGGTATCGCTGCCCAGGTGGGTACGCTGCTCGGACTTGGTGACATTCAGCAGCGAAGCGCTCACCGACAGGCTGTCGGTAATGTTGTATCCGACGTTGAGGTCGAGCTGGTCGTACGGCTCGGAATAAGCCGTCAGGCCGGAGACGAAGCCGCCCACCACGGTGCCACGCCGGTTGTAGGACGCACGCGCCAGGAATTTCTCGGTTTCGTAGAACACGGTCAGGTTGGCCTGGTTGCGAGCGCTGCCGATCAGGGGCGATTTTCCGATGACCTCGCCGTCGAGCACGATGCTGGCCAGGTTGGTCTTGTTGTACGTGTAGTTGGCCTGGAAGCCCAGCCCGAAGTCGAAGCTGTGTTGCAGGTAGACCTCCACGCCTTCGGACGTACCGTCCTGGCCGTTGGCCTGGGTCGAGTAATCGCGGACCAGCACGGTCTCGCCGCCGATTTCCAGATCCTGGTCGCGTACCACCGGCACGATGAAATTCTTGACGTTCTTGCGGAACAGGCCGATACCGGCCACCGAACCCGGCTTGAAGTACCACTCCAGCCCGATGTCGTACTGGGTCGCTTCGTAAGGTTCCAGATCCTTGTTCCCGCCGCTGCCGTACCAGCCTTCCGGACGTTCGCCGAACTGGCAACGGTCGTTGCAGAATTCCTCGGAGTTATAGCGCAGGTCGCCGAGCTTGCCCAGGTCGCCATAACCGGTGCGCGCAATGACCTTGGAGGCCGCGCCACGCAGCACCAGATTCTCGGCCAGGTCGTAGGCGATGTTGAAGCTCGGCAGCACGTCGGTGAAGGTCTTGCCCGCGGTGCTGGCAACGTAGCTCTCCTGGCGCTGCTGGTCGTCGGGCAGGTAGACGAAGTCGCCGGGCGTGCACAGCATGCCGTCGTAGGCGCCGCCTGCCGGGCAGCGCGCGGGATTGCCGTTGGCGTCGTCCGGATAGGCGTCCAGATAGCGCGTCACCCGGTCGCTGGTGTCGATGTCCTGCTTGGTCCGGGCCACCCGCACACCGAGGTTGCCGCGCACGCGTTCGGTGCGGAAATTGGCCTGGAGATAACCGGACCAGATCTTCTCGTTGACGTTGTAGACGAAGTTTTCCTCGTTGCGGCGCAGCGGATTGCCGAAGCGATCATTGAGGTAACTCAGGTACGCCGGATAGTTGATCGCCACGAAGTCGCTGACGTTGTACACGCCGTTGATGTTGCCGATCGGCTGCGAGGTGAAGAAGCCCGGTTGCGCGCCACCGGCTGCGGGATCGCAGTTCTGGTAGCGGTTGTCGTAGACCGGTTCCTCCCCTGGGCATACCCAATAGGTGTTGCCGGTGCTGCGGTGGGCGCTGCCATCGCGGTACTTCACGCCGAATTGCAGCGAGTCCAGCAACCCGCTCTGGAACATCCAGCTGAAGTCGGCCTGGTAGTAGCGCTGTTCGATCTCGGTACGGGTCCACGATGAACTGGTCGCACCGATATCGATCTCGGCAATGCCGTTCATCAGATTTTGCTGGATCTCCGGCGAGAACGTCATCGACGGCGTTCCCGTCAGGTCCCAGGCGGTGTAGTAGTTGCCGTTCTGGTTACCGAAGCGGCGCGGCTTGGCCGACATGCCGAACAGCGTCGACGGCCCGCCTTCGGACCAGGTGCGTCCGCTCTTGAACGAGGCACTCAGCGATTCGCCACGGTATTCGACCTCGAAATCGGCGGTCTGCGACAGCGCTTTCTCGCGGCTGTAGGTGCCCGACAACTGCGGCGTTTCCATGGTGCAGGGATTGTCCCTGGACTCGCCGGTCACCGGGTTGACTGCCAGGGAACAACCGCCGCTAGGCACCTGGAAACGGCTGCCGGTGAGGATCGTGCCGCTGGAATCGAAGGTCAGCCCATTGGGCGCCAGCAACCGCCCCTGGTCGTTGGCGTAGTCCTCGCTGAAGCCCCATTCGGGGACTTTCACCAGGTTGTCGGTGTAGTTGCCTTCCAGTTCGAAGCGAAAATAGTTCGCGGTGACCGTCAGGTTGTCGGTAGGCTTGAACTGGAACGTCGCCTGCGCGCCCTCGCGCTTGCGTTCCTCGTTACGAACACCGTAGTTGACCGACTGCGGCGCCCAATAACCCGAATAGTGGTTGCCCGCCTGGTCGTCCACGCCCTTGCCCCACCAATAGGCGATATCGGTGCCGGCTTCATAGGCATTGCCGTTGACGTCGGTGGCCGGCTGCGCGACCTGATCGTCGCTCCACCAGCGCCAGCTCTCGATGTTGGCATGCGTGGTGCGATTGGTACGGGTCTGCGAGGTCATGCCCACCAGGAAACCGAAGCGGTCGTCTTTGCTGTGCCAGGAATACATGCCCGAGGCCTGTCCGTCGGTCTTCCTGGTGGTATCGGCGTAGGTTCCTTCGATCGTGGCGAAGCCGGTATTGGATTCCATTTCCAGCGGCCGGCGCGTGTGCAGGATCACGGTGCCGCCGATCCCGCCTTCGTCGATGCGCGCTTCCGGCGTCTTGAACAGCTCGGCGCTGGACAGCATATTCGCCGGCAGCAAGGTGTAGTTGAACGAGCGCGTCGGATCGTCGTTGGTCTCCGACGTCGCGATGTAGTTGCCGTTCAATTGCGTCATCGTCAGGTCCGCCGCCAGGCCGCGCACGCTGACGTTCTTGCCCTCCCCGCCATCGCGGCTGATGACCACGCCGGGCGTACGCTGCAATGCGTCGGCCACGTTCTTGTCGGGAAATTTGCTGATGTCCTCGGCCGTCACCACCTCGACCACCGCATTGGCGTTGCGCTTCTGGTCCAGGCTTTTTTCGATTGAATAGCGATAGCCGGTCACCGTGACCGCATCCAGGGTGGTGGCCGGCTGGGACGGCGATGCAGGTGCCGGGTCGGTTTGCGCCTGCGGCTCAGGCGCATCCTGTCCGGTGGACTGCTGTGCCCACGCAGGCGCCGCCGAGGATGCGCACGCGGCAACGATTGCGGCCGTCAATTTCCAGCGCTGTGGCGATGATCCGTCCCTCATTGCAACCCCCTTCTTCGATTGAATGAACCGCAAAGGATTCCTGTGGATCCAGCCCTGACGGCAGCCGCCGCGCATACACGCCACGCACCGACACAAGTGTCGCCAGTGGACATATATCGCGGATTTATATCGATCCAAGTCATATTGCGTACAAATATCACGCCCCCTCGATCAACGCATGCTGCTGCGCAGCGTTGCCCGCGACGAGGTCGCCGAAGGGATGAAGTCCCCGCAGCGCGCGCTATCCAGCCCGGAACAAAACCGTGGGGCTACGCTGCAATGCACAACATCGCTGGAATCCGCGCATATCGAATGTGCACGTGCAGCATCCGCGCCGTTGCGATTGGCCGCGAAACCTCACTATTCCCGGTTCTGCCTGGGGCCACCGACATGGCCCCGCACGCCCGCGTCCAGGACGCTTGAAAATAGAATTGAATCGTTTTAATTCCCTGTTGCTAGCGCCTCCTGCGTTGGCGCGACCTGCCAGAACCCGTCCCTTGTCGCGCCCGGGCTTCCCGTATCGGAATGGATCATGAGCATGCCAGCTGCACACCGCCGATTACTCACTTGTTGCAACTGCGATCGCGCCCTGGCCATCGCGCTGCTGTTGCCACTGCTTGCGAGCGCTGGTCTGGCCCAAGCCCAGAGCATTAGTGAATCCTCGCCCGCCCCTCAATCCATCGACGAAGCCAACCCGTTGGTCGGCACCGCACCGCTGGACCAGCAGGCGCTGATCGGGAATGCACCACCGGCCGGCGAGCCGCTCTATTCCGGCCTTACTTCACCCGGCGCGCGCCTGCCCCACAGCGCGACCGAGGCCGCGCCGGTGAACGTCAATCTGGATCTGAGCTATCCCACTGGCGTCCCGGCGCCGTATAACTATCCGAATCCGACCATGTTCGCCTTCACCGGCGGCGGCGGGCCCTCCTATGGCGGCCGCGCCGAACCGATGATCATGCCGGTGGTCGGCGACTGGACCGTCCCCCCTGCGTATACCGCCGCCTATTACGACAAAAAACGCGAGCGCGCCTCGCCCGGCTACTACGCGGCCTACCTGGACACGTTCCGCACCCAGGTGGAACTGACCGCCACCGGGCACACCAGCCTCATGCGGTTTACCTTCCCGGAGAGCCAGCGCTCCAACGTCATCATCAACCTGCGTCGCGAAGGCGGCGAAGTGGAAGTGGTCGGAGATCGCAGTATCCGCGGCGTCTCCGCAGGCGGCGCCAACGATGAGTCTGAAGGCGCGTATTTCGTGGCGGAGTTTTCCAGGCCCTTCACCCGCGTGGGCACCTTCCGCGCCAACCACGACCGCCCGGGCTGGGGGATCGGCGACAAGGAGGTGGCGCCCGGGCAGCGCACGATCAAGGGCAGCTATGCCGGTGCCTACGTCGGCTTCGTCACGCACGCCGACAAACCCGTGTTGATGAAACTCGCCCACGGGCACAGCCATGCCGAGGCCGAACAGCGCCTGCATGCGGAAAACCCGGGCTGGGATTTCGCACGCGTCCACGCGCAGGCCCGTGCCGCCTGGGCGCAGCTGTTCGACCGGGTCCAGGTCGTGGGCGGCACACCACGGCAGCGCATGATGTTCTATTCCACGCTGTTCCAGTCCTTCGCCAGCCCGCGCCTGATCGCGCGCAAGGGCGAACACTTCACCGATGGCAGCGGCAAGCTAACGCTGGCCACGCATGACCGCTATGGGCCGGTGCCGTTCTGGGATACCGGACGCAACCAGATCGTGCTGCTGATGCTGCTGGAACCGCAGGTGGTGCAGGACATCATGCGTTCGGAGCTGGAGATGGCGCGCGAGCGCGGCTACATGAATACCTCGTTCCATGGCGACCACGCCGTGTTGCTCTACGACGGGGCCTGGCAACGCGGCATTCCGTTCGACTACGCGGCCGCGTACCCCTACCTGCGCAACAACGCGACCGACCCCAAGGGGCCACGCGGTTATCTGGCGGAGTACGAGCGCAATGGCTGGATCGCCGACATCGTGCCGGAGGGCAGCCCCAGCCCACCCTATGCTGGCGGCAAAGCGGGCGTTGCCAAGACCCTGGAGTACGCCTGGGACGACCACGCACTGGCTGACTACGCCCGCAGGCTCGGCCGGCAGGACGACGCACAGCATTTCCTGAAGCGTTCGGCGAACTACCGCAACGTATTCGATCCATCGGTCGGCTTCGTGCGTGGCAGAACCGAAGACGGCCGCTGGATCGAGCCCTTCGACCCGGCCGAGCCCTATTACAACTTCATGATGAAGGAAGCCTCGGGCTGGTCCACATTGTGGCTGGTGCCCCACGACGTGCAGGGGCTGATCGAGCGCCTCGGCGGACGCGACGCGTTCAACCGCAAGCTCGACGCCTTTTTCAACACGCCCTACCAGCCCAAGGGGATCTGCCGTGACTGCACCGGCATGCTCGGCCAGTACGTCCACGGCAATCAACCCGACCAGCACGCACCCTATCTGTATGCCTGGAGCGGCCAGCCGTGGAAAACGCAGACGCTGGTGCGCCGCCTACTGGCCGACATGTACGGCAGCGATGCCAGTGGCTACGGTTATGCCGGCATGGACGACCAGGGCGCGACCTCATCGTGGTACGTACTCAGCGCAATGGGGTTCTACCCGGTCGATCCCGCGAGCCCCGACTACATCATTGGTAGCCCGCTGTTCGACCAGGTCAGGCTGCGCATGGGCAACGGCAAGACGCTGGAGATCGTTGCGCACAACAACTCGCCCACCAACCGCTATATCCAGTCCGCCACGCTCAACGGCCGGCCATGGGACAAACCCTGGTTCAGCCACGCGGACATCGCCAACGGCGGCAAATTCGAGTTCACCATGGGCCCGGCGCCCAATGAACGCTGGGGCACCGCGCCTGCCAATGCGCCCCCCGGGATGTCGGCAAGCGGTTCTTGAATGCTGACCCGGTCGCCGCTGCGGCCCGGGATACCAAACCACCCGCCGGACAAGGCGGGTCGGC
>JAATFS010000503.1 GCA_015655035.1 Lysobacterales bacterium
ACGCTGGCGCTGATGCGCCAGTCCAACGTGGCCGACACGCTGCGGGCGATGGCCGCGTCGCTGGCCGAGGACTTCAATGGCGAACGCGTGCGCATCCTGCTGTTGCGGCCGGTAGAGGGATTGGACGTCGATTGGTTGCAGACGATGCCCGCCGACGATGCACGGTTGCTGCCGTTCCAGGATTGCCTGAAGGATGGCGAGCCGATCTGCGGCCGCCTGCAGGCGGACAAACACGGGTTGCTATACGGCGAACAGGCCGAGCAGGTTCAGTCCACGGCGCTGCTGCCGTTGCCGGGCGTGGGCCTGATCGCGGTGGGCAGCATCGATCCCAACCGTTTCTATCCGGGCATGGGGACGCTGTTCCTGCGCATGATGGGCGAAGCGCTGGTCGTGGCGTTGCAGCGCTTCGAGTGATGCCGGACGAGGCCGGCTCGCCATGATCGAAGCCTTCCTCTCCCATTTGCAGGTCGAGCGGCGGGTGTCGGCGCATACGCTCGATGCGTATCGCCGCGACCTGGGAGCGCTGGCTGCCTGGGCGGCGCAGCAGGGCGTCGCCGACGTGGGGGCGCTGGACAGCGCACAGGTACGGCAGTTCATCAGTGCCGAACATCGCCGGGGACTGGCGGCCAAGAGCTTGCAGCGCCGGCTCTCGGCCTGCCGCAGCTTCTACGCCTGGCTGCTCAAGCATGGCCGTATCGACTCCAGTCCGGCGGCCACGCTGCGTGCACCCAAGGCACCACGCAAACTGCCGCAGGTACTGGACGCCGACGAGGCAGTGCGGCTGGTCGAAGTGCCCACCGACGTACCGCTGGGCCTGCGCGATCGTGCGCTGCTGGAACTGTTCTATTCGTCGGGCCTGCGCCTGAGCGAACTGTGCATGCTGCACTGGCGCGACTTGGACCTGGCAGCCGGGCTGGTG
Organism: Lysobacterales bacterium; assembly: GCA_015655035.1. Lineage (GTDB taxonomy): Bacteria > Pseudomonadota > Gammaproteobacteria > Xanthomonadales > Xanthomonadaceae > JAATFS01. The sequence goes on from JAATFS010000503.1 coordinate 920, forward strand.
ACGGTGCTGGGCAAGGGCGGCAAGCAGCGCCAGGTGCCGGTGGGCTCGCATGCCGTGCGCGCGCTGGGTGAATGGCATGCCGAGAATCGCGGCGCTGGCGATGCGCCGGTGTTCCCGGGACGCGCCGGTGGCCCGATCTCGCAGCGCGCTGTGCAGATCCGGATCAAGCAGCTGGCATTGCGCCAGGGCATGTTCAAGCATGTGCATCCGCATATGCTGCGGCACAGTTTCGCCAGCCACATCCTTGAATCTTCCGGCGACCTGCGCGGCGTGCAGGAACTGCTCGGCCACGCCGACATCGCCACCACGCAGATCTATACCCACCTGGACTTCCAGCATCTGGCCAAGGTCTACGACGCGGCGCATCCGCGCGCCAAGCGCAAGTAGTGCCGGCCAGCCGGCGTGGCATCGCGCCGCCGAGGGCGTAGACATTGCGTAGGGGTGCATGTTGCTACGGTGGCCCCAGGGATGAATCCAGGAGTATGTGCGATGGGAAAAAGCGATGGCTATGAGCTGCATTATTGCCCTGGCGCGATCAGCTTCTGCGTGCATTGGGCACTCAGGGAGGCCGGGGTGGAGGTCAGGTTGCGTCTGGTCGACCTGTCCGTAGGCGAGCAAAAAACGCAGGCGTATCGACAGGAGAATCCGGTAGGTCAGGTGCCGATGCTGTCATGGGCGGGCCAGTGCTATTACGAGTCCACCGCGCTGCTCTTGCTGCTCTCCGACCTGCATCCGGCCGAACTCAATACGCCGGTCGTTGCTTCGTTGGAACGCGCGCGCTGGATCGAGCACATGGTCAGGCTGGGCAATGGCATGTTGCCGACGCTGGGGACCTGGTTGTATGCCGAAAAAAACGTCGGGGTAGAAGGACGCGATGCGATCCGTAGGTATGCGGCCGACAAGCTGTCAACGCATTGGCAGGAAATCGATCAGCATCTGGCGCAGCGCGAATTTTTCGCGGGCACTGCCTTCACGGCGGTCGATTGCCTGGCGGCCATGCTGATGTTCTGGGTGAGGGACATGGATGCGCCCGCCCATCGTTGGCCGCATGTCCGCCGCTACATGCAACGTATGCGCACGCGCGCCCCGTTCCGGCAGGTATGCGAGATCGAGGGATTGCAGGCGCTACTGGAAATGCCGCTCGCCGATTGAAGGGGCGCCCGCGCGCCTAGGTATGGCAACGATTCCTGCCGTTCTTCTTGGCGTGGTACAGCGCGGTATCGGCACGTTTCATCAGGCTTTGCGGGGTGTCGCCGGCGATGGAGCAGGAGATTCCGCCGGAACAGGTATAGCGCACGTTGCCATCGCCGAATTCCAGGGAGGTATGATTCAGCGCCGATTGCAATCGAGTGAACAATGCCAGCCCGGTCTCGACCGACGTGCCGGGCAACAGGAACGCGAATTCCTCGCCGCCGATCCTGCCGAACAGGTCGTTTCGGCGGCTGAGGGAGGCGCACAGCTCCACGAAATGCTTGAGTACCTGGTCGCCTACATCGTGGCCGTGCGTATCGTTGATCAACTTGAAGTGATCGATATCGAGCATCAGCAGGCAGACGCTTCGTAGCGAGTGTTCTTCGATGATCAGCTGCAGCGAGCTCAGCAGTGCGCGCCGGTTCATCGCGCCGGTCAGATAGTCGGTGTTCGCGCTGCGCAAGGCAATGTCGCGGTCCATTGCAATGGTGTGGAGTTCGCTTTGCTGCATGAACGAGGTGATCTCGGGGGCAATGCACAGCATCCATCCCTGTTCGTTGACAGTCTCGGTCATCCACAGCCATCGGCTGTCCAGCATGTCGGTGGGAAAGCCTTTGAAGGGGAACTTGCCTCGTCGCGACAATGCCGCGTTCAGCCACGCGCTGAAGTCGTCGGTATGGGCCTTGGTGCCGACGCCGAGCGTGCGCGCCTGCAGCATCATTTCCTTCCACGTGGGTGTGGCGTTTTCGGCCAGGCCGAACTGCGCCCGGAAACTGCGATTGGCATAACGCAGTCGATCGTTGCCGTCGAACAGCGAAACCCGGACCTCGGAGCGGTCGAATAGGGATAGAAATTGTGAGAGCTCGGCGGCGTCCATGTTCCTCAAGCAGGGGATAACAATCTTCGATCTAAATCGTAAATATTTTGTTAGTTGCGG
>JAATFS010000413.1 GCA_015655035.1 Lysobacterales bacterium
CCGGGCACCACCAGCGTGCCGGCGCGATCGGGCACGATCGAATAACGCCGCGTCAACTGAAATTGCGGCGAGCCCCCGACAAAGCGCTCGTTGTACTGCGGCGGCTCGGCGAATACCTGCGCACCGGCCAGCGTTGGCGTCGGCAATTCCGGAAACTGCGCCTGGGTGGCGCCGGTCGCGGTGGCCTCGACCACGATCTGCGCCGCTTCGCCGGCCACCGCGTGCTGCGCGACGGAGGTGTAGCGCAGCCGCAGGTCGCGCAATGGCAACCACGGTTGCGGCGCGTTGTCCGGCTGCGCGCGCACCTGCAACGTGGTGCTGGCGCTGCGCGCGGACAACTTGCCGTCGCTGCGGCCGAAATAGTCGTCGAAGAACCCGCCCACGGTACGCCCGTCGAAACGCGCCCCTGGCAGCGACAACGGGCCACTGCGTTCGGGCACCAGCAGGTAGCGGCGCTCTACCACGTTGTATTGGCGGCCATTGACCTGCTTGACCGAGCTGACGTCCTCGCCCACGCGCTGCAACGACGCACCCGCCGGCGCATCCAGATCGAGTTCGCCGGAGGCCAGCTGGGTGGCGAAATACAACCGCACCACCACTCCCACGCTCTGCTGCACATAGGGCTGGGCATCGTCGACGCGGGTTTCCACGAACGCGACCTCGCTGCCCTGCGCGGCGCTGGCTGGCGCACCCGCCGCACTGGGCACCGGCGCAGCACCAGTGCCGCTGGCGGCATTGCCGACCGACAGCCGCAGCGGCGGGGTGAGTTCGCCGCCCACCCGCAGCGCCGGGATCGTCAGCTCGCCCGACTGCTGCGGCGTCAATGCCACGCCGAACAGCGAACGGATCGAAACCGCGCCGTTGACGACCTGTACCTGCCGGCTGCTGCTGCGCTCACTGAGCCCGAAGCTGCCGCGCAGCGGCGCGTAGTCCGGCTCGGCCGAACGCTGGTCGGTCTCGATGTTGAGGGTAACCGCCTCGCCTACCCCGACCGCGGCACGGTCCAGCCAGGCACGCGTTTCCGCCGTCGCCGTGGCGATCGTGCCAGCGCTGGCCGCGATCAGCAGCCGCGTGGCCAGGGCGCGCAAGGGTTGCCGTCCGATCATTGTCCTTCCCGCTGCCTGCGTTCGTATTCGAGCCGGAACTTCGCGCGCAACAGGCTGCCCGGGTCGTCCGGCACCCGCCGCATCCAGGCCTCCACCGCCTGCCGCTGTTCGCGCTGCTCGGGGGTTTCCTGCACCGCGCTGGGCGGTGGCTGGGTGGCGGGCGGCTTGCCGCCATCGCGCGGCTGCTGCGCCATGGCCTGCTGCATGCGTTCGCGTTGCGCCTGGTTGGCCTGCTGTTGCGCGGCGGCATCCTCGCCACGCGGCGGCGGCGCCTGCGCGTCTTTCTTTCCGCCCGCCGTGGACGGCTTCTGCGGCTCGCCGGGTTGGCCGTCGCGCTGACCGTCATCGGCAGGCTTGCCCGGCTGCGGCGGCGATTTCTGCTGCGGCGGGGACGAGCCACCCTTGCCGGACGGGTCCTGCTGCTTGCCATCGGGCGAGTCCTGCGGGTTCTTCGACGACGATTGCTGGCGCTTGCGGGCGGCCTCGACCGCCGCGCGGTTGGCCTTGGCATCGTCCATGTCCGGGTGCTGTTTCAGCGCGCGGTCGTAGGCGGCGATGGCCTCGTCGTAATGGCCCTGGCGTGCCAGGGCGTTGCCCAGGTTGTACTGGGCCTGGTCGCTGTCGATGCCTTCGAACTGCCGCTGCGCACCGGCAAAATCGCCGTTGCGATAGGCCTGCACGCCGGCATCGATGCGTTGCTGCTGCACCTGGTCGGCGCGCCGCCACCAATTGCCCTCGGCCGCCTGTGCCGGCACCGGCAGCGCCAGCGGCAACAGGCAGGCGATCGCCATCGCCGTGACCGCCCCGCGCCGACGGAACGCCAACAGCGCCAGCAGCATGATCGGCGGCAACAACCAATACCCTTGGTCCAGCCAGGTCTTGCCCGCATGCTCCTGGCTGCTCGCCGCAGCCTGCTGGGCCGGCTCGAGCACGCCGAGCGCATGCAGGTCCGACACGTCCACCGACAGCCGCGCATAGCGGCCACCGCCGGCACCGGCGAGCGCGCGCAAGGCGGGCTCATCCAGCCGCGCCTGGGCGATCTCGCCCTGCACGCTGCGATAGGCAGCGCCACGCACGGTTCCCAGGCCCAGCGCCGACACCCGGTAACCACGCGCCACCGCCTTCGCCGCGGCCTCGCGGGCTTGGGCATCGGCGCTGTCGCTCAGCAACAGGATGTCGCCGCTGGCGAACCCGGCCTGGGTCAGCAACTGCGTGGCCGCCTCGATCGCCAGGTCGGCGCGCTTGCCATCCACCGGCATCACCGCAGGCGACAACGCATCCAGGAACAGCGCGACATTGGCGCCATCCTGGGTCAGCGGCGCCACCGTGAAACTCTCGCCCGCGTAGGTCAGCAACGCGACGTCGCCACCCACGCGCTCGCGCAGCAGCGTGGCCAGCTTGGCCCGTACCTGGAGCAGCCGCGATGGCGGCAGGTCGGCGGCTTCGATGCTGGAAGACAGGTCCAGCGCGATCACCAGCGGTGCATTGGACTGGAACATCGCGCGCTCGCCCTGGCGCCAACTCGGTCCGCTCAGCGCCAGCACCGCCAGCGCATATGCCAGCGCCACCGGCACGAAGCCGAAACGGTTGCCACGGCCACCAGCGACCAGCAACTGCGGCAGCAGATGGGCATCCACGTTGTGGCGCCAGACATCGTTCCCGCGCTGGCGGTAATGCCACAGCGCCGCGCCCAGCGGAATCGCCAGCAACGCCCAGTTCCATTGCGGCCGCAGCCAATGCAGCGACTGCCAGATATCCATCAGCGCGCCCATCGCCACCTCCGCGGCAGCAAGAAGGCGATCACCGCCACCACCAGCGCCGCGCCCAGCGGCCATGGATAGCGCTCGATCCGGGGCTGCACCGCCGCACCGAGCGCCTTCACCGGTTCCAGCCGGTCCAGTTCGGTATAGATATCGGCCAATGCCTCGGTATCGCGCGCACGGAAGAAGCGCCCGCCGGTGTCGGTGGCGATCGTGCGCAGGGTCTTTTCGTCGATATCGCTGTCGTCGCCAGCCGGGATCGGAATCCCGAACAGCGAATAGCTGCCACTGCCACCGAAGGCGATCGTATGCACGCGCACGCCTTCGGTCTTGGCCAGCTCGGCGGCCTTGACCGGGTTGAGCACGCCTGCGGTGTTCACCCCATCGGTGAGCACGATCACCACGCGCTGGCCCTGCGGCTGCTCGCGCAGGCGCTTGACCGACAGCGCGATTGCATCGCCCAGCGCGGTTTCGCGCCCGGCCAGGCCGACCACGCTGTCACGCAGCTGATCGCGTACCGAAGCCAAGTCCGCAGTCAGCGGCGTGAGCGCATAGGCGCGCTGCCCGAACACCAGTAATCCGACGCGGTCGCCTTTGCGCCGTTCGAGGAAATCGTCCAACACCGCTTTGGCCGCGGTCAGCCGATCCACCACCCGGCCGCCGAGCTGCATGTCCGGTTCGCTCATGCTGCCGGACAGATCGACCGCCAGCATCATCTGCCGCGCCTGCTGCGGCGGCTGGATCGGCTCGCCCAGTTGCTGCGGCCGCGCCAGCGCCGCGCACAGCAGCCCCCAGGCCAGCCACGCCAACCAGCGAGGCCAACGCAACCCGGGCAGTGACTGCGCCTGTGCGATTGCCTGCAGCTGCTCGGTATAAGGCACCCGCAGCGCCGCTTGCCGGCTTTGCCGGCGCGGCCACAACAGCATCAGCAACGGCAGCGGCAGCAGCGCCCACGCCCAGGGCCAGGCGAACGTGCCCAGGTCCTGCCAGTGCGACCACCCCAGCGTGCCGATTGCCAGCACCACGATTGCCAGCGCGCTCATCGCCGCCCCGCCATCAGTTCGGCAAAGCGCTGCCCGGCGAGCCGGCGCACCGCGTCAAGGTCGGCCACCGGCGGCGTGCGTCGAAACCCGCCGTCCAGCAACACCCGCCCCGGCCCCTGGGTGAAGGCCTTGCCACGGCGACCGTCGAGCAGGCCCAGCCAGGCATCGCCTTGCAACCGGTCGGCCCGCGGTTCGACCCGTCGCGCGGCGCGGCGCAGCAGCACCGACATCGCCGCCAACGCCTGCGCCGGCTCATCGATGCCATCCAGCTCGCGCTCGAACATCGCCTGCCAGCGACGCCGCGCCGCGCGCCGTCGCCAGCTGCGGCCAATGACCCACCCCAGTACCAGCACCCCTGCGGCGATGACCAGCCACCAGCCGGGCGCGGGCGGCCACCAACTGGGCGCCGGCGACAGATGCACGTCGCGCAGCGGCAATTGCGCCGGTGCCAGCGCCATCGTCATGGCATGAGGGGCGGCGATCATTTCGGCAACACCCCGGCGCCACCGCCCAGCCAGGCATCGCTGGCATCGGCCGTGGACAGCACCTGGGTACGCACCCGGCGCGCCGGCAGATCCACCGCCAGTTGTTCCAGCGGGCGCAGGAATTCGCTGTGCCAGCGCTCGCGCGCCGCAGCCGAGGACAGATCCACTTCGACCCGCCGACCCTCGACCACGAACGGCAGCGCGCGCGCCGGCGGCGCCAGTTCGAGCGGGTCGACCAGCAGTATCACGTTCACTTCATGGTGCAGCGCCAACCCGGACCAGCGCGACAACGCCACCTGGGCGGCACTGCGTGGATCGGCGAACACGGTCAGCCGCGAACCCGGCCGCAGCAGTCGCAGCGCATGGTCCAACGCCACGTCCAGGCCGGCATCGTCGGCCGGCGGCTGCGCATACCAGCGCACCAAGGCATCGAGCACGCGCAATACCCCGCGCTGGCCGGACGCCGGGGGCACCGGCGCCTCGCGGGTACTGCCGCGCAGCGCCGCCACCCGGTCGCCCTGGCGCTGTGCCAACCACGCCGCCACGGCCGCCGCGCGCGCCGCCTGCACCGACTTGTAGCGCACCCGTGTACCGAAATAGAGCGTCGGCGCGGTATCGGCCACGATCAGGCTCAGCCGCTCACGTTCGGCCTGGAACAGCTTGGTATGCGCGCGACCGCTGCGTGCGGTCACCCGCCAATCGATATGCCGGGCATCGTCGCCGGCCACGTACTCGCGCGACTCGGCATATTCCATGCCGCGCCCTCTAGTCGCCGCCGGCACCGGCCCGATCAGGCCATGCCGGCCGCGCCCGGGCTGCTTGCGCTGCAGGGCCACGCCGCGCAGCGCAATCAATTCCGGCAACGACGGGCGCAGCCCATCGCCGCCGGTCGACGCCGCCTGCGCGGCGGATGGCGCGCCCCCTCGCATCACCCGCGCGCGCCCGTGAACATGCCCGGCGCCGCGCCACACGCCCACCCATGGCCACTCATGGCAGCGGAATCTTTTCCAGCAGCGCCGCGACCAGGCGCTCGCCGTCCCAGCCTTCGGCCGTGGCCTCGTAGCTGGGCAGCACGCGGTGTCGCAATACGTCCGGCGCCACCGCGCGTACATCGTCCGGGGTCACGTAGTCGCGCCCGGCCAGCCAGGCACGCGCACGCGCGCAACGCTCCAGCGCGATCGAGCCACGCGGGCTGGCGCCCCAGGCGATCCGGCGTGCCAACTCGGCGTCGTAGCGACCGGCGTCGCGCGAGGCCAGCACCAGCTCGATCAAGTAGCGCTCCAGCTGCGGCGCCAGATGCAGTTCCAGCACTTCCTGGCGCGCCTGGAAGACATCCGACAACGGGATCTTTTCCGCCACGGCCGGCTCGCGCTGTCCGTCGGCACTGCGCGCGCGCTCGCGCGCTAGCCGCAGGATCTCTGCCTCCGCGTCGGCCTCCGGGTAGCCGATCCGCACATGCATCAGAAAACGATCCAGTTGCGCCTCGGGCAGCGGGAAGGTGCCTTCCTGCTCGATCGGATTCTGCGTGGCCATCACCAGGAACAGCTGCGGCAGCGCATAGGTATGCCGCCCCACCGTCACCTGGCGCTCGCCCATCGCTTCGAGCAGCGCGGACTGCACCTTGGCCGGCGCGCGATTGATTTCGTCGGCGAGCAGGATCGGATGGAAGATCGGGCCCGGCACGAACTCGAAACGGCCTTCCTGCGGGCGCCAGATCTCGGTACCGGTCAGGTCCGCCGGCAGCAGGTCCGGGGTGAACTGGACGCGGGCAAAATCCGCGTCCAGGCGCGAGGCCAGGGCTCGGATTGCGGTGGTCTTGGCCAGGCCCGGCGCACCTTCCACCAGCAAGTGGCCATCGGCGAGCAAGGCGATCAACAGGCGCTCGACCAGTGCGGACTGGCCGACGATCCGGCTGGCAAGCCAGTCGCGCAGCGCAGTGAATTGAGCATGTAGCCGGCTCGCGCTGCGCGCGGGCTCGGCCTCGTTCGGAAGCGGCGGCGGTAGGTTCATAGGGCCAGTTTGACTGATCCGCGCGCCGATGGTTCATCCACGGGCTCCCCTGTGTTCAGCCAGACGTGAGCAACGCGCTCCTTCCCAACGACCTTCGCGGCAGGAGTGGGCATGGCCTGCCGCGCTCAGCGCGCAGCGGCCACCCGCATCACCTTCGGCGTCACGAAGATCAGCAATTCGGCCTTGTCCTTGCTCTTGCCACGCTTCTTGAACAGGTTGCCCAGGAACGGGATATCGCCCAGGAACGGCACCTTGGACACACTCTCGCGGTCGGAGAACTCGTAGACGCCGCCGATCACCACGGTTTCGCCATCGTTGACCAGTACCGCCGTATTGATCTCGCGGCGATTGATCGATGGCACGGTGCCATAGCCTTCCAGCCTGATGTACTCATCCACTTCGTCCTTCTTGACGTTCATGTTGAGAAACACGCGATTGTCGTTGGTGATGGTTGGGGTCACCCGCAGTTCCAGCAACACGTCCTTGAACTGCACATTGGCCTGATTGGTGCCGCTGGAGCCGCCGGAAATGGTGACGTAGCCGATCTCCTTGCCCTGCCTGATCACGCCTTCGCGCTGGTTGGCGGTAACGATGCGCGGATTGGAAATGACTTCGCCACGCCCCTCTTCCTGCAACGCCGACAGCTCCAGATCCAGGTTGAAATTCGCACCCAGCAAGGTATAGGCGATGCTGGGCGCATTGCCGGCGGCGCCACCGCTGGTATAGGAATTGGCCGGCAGGCTGACGTTCAAGCCACGGCTGGCCGCGGTGCCGCCGCCGCTCGCACCGCTGCCAATGGTGGCGATGTTGTCGCCATAGGTATGGGTGCCGCCAATGCCGAACCGGGCACCCAGGTCGCGCGCAAACGTGTCGGTGGCGATCACGATCCGGCCCTCGATCAATACCTGGTCGACCGGCCGATCGATGTGCGAGACGAGCTCGCGCATCCGTGCCACTTTCTTCGGGATATCGCTGATCATCAGCATATTGGTGCGTTCGTCGGCCACCACCCGGCCGCGCGGCGACAGGAAGCCGTTGTCGCCCTGGCCCTGATCCTCGCCACCACCGCCACCCATGCCCTTGGCCTCGGTCAAGGCCTTGTAGATCGCGTTGGCGCTGTGATAGTTGATCTGGATGTAGTCGGTGATCAGGTCCTCGCGGTTCTCGATGGCGATGCGCGCGTCTTCCTTATCCTGTTCGAACTTGGCCAGCTCCGGCTGCGGCGCCACCCAGATCACGCCGCCGTCGCGGCGGCGGTCCAGGCCCTTTGCCCGCAGCACGATGTCCAGCGCCTGGTCCCACGGCACGTTGGCCAGGCGCAGCGTCACATTGCCCTGCACCGTGTCCGACGCCACGATATTCAGATTGGACTCTTCGGCAATCAGCTGCAGCACGGTGCGCACTGGCACGTCCTGGAAATTAAAGGTCACCGGCCGGCCGCTGTAGCCACGCGCGGGGATCTGCGCCGCCGCCCGCGCCACGCTCGCAGCATTGATGGCGCCGGTGGCCGGCGGCGGCTTGCGTGGCGAGACCTCGACCACGTACTCGTTGCCGTTCTGGTAGGCCAGCGATTCAAAGCCGCCTTCCACCGTCAGCACCAACTGCGCACCGCGCCCGGACGGCCTGGCCTCGATCCGCCGCACCGGCGTGGCGAAATCACTCACGTCCAATGGCCGTTGCAGCTCCGCCGGCAGCCCGGCATTGCCAACATCGACCACTACGCTGGCGTCCTGCACCCGCAAATCGGCGCGTGCCCCCGGGCGATCGAACTGCAGGATCATCCTGCCGGCACCATCGTCACCGCGCTTGAAATCCACCTTCGACAGCAGGATGGCAGGCGCGGCGTTCAACTGCGCCGGCCTGGCCTGCGCCGCAACGCACGCGCCACTGCCGATGGCCAGCGCGAGCGCCAGCCCGAACCTGCCGATCACGGACGGTCTCCGTACGCGGCTGCGGCCGATGGCGTTGAAGAACATCATCGAGCTATTTCCCCTCTCATCATTCATCTTCCAGCGCCAGCACAACCGGCCGTTCCAGCCATCCGCCCGCGCCATCGGTTACCAGCTCCACCAGCTCGATACGATCGTCGAACACCCCGGTAACGCGACCATCGCTCTGGCCCAGGTAGACGCCCGGGCGCACGCGGTAGGTCACGCCGTCCGGCGCCATCACCAGCGCCACCAATCCGCGCCCGGCACCGATGGTCCCGACCATGTCGAGGCTACCGAGCGCGAACGCCTCCAACGGCTGCTTGCGGCGGTCCGGATCCGGACGCGTACCATTGCCGCCGCCCGGATTCACCCACACATCGGTGAACGGGTCGCGCATGCCCTGAGCGGAATACTCGAACGTCTCGAATTGCTGCATCACCGGCAACGGCTCCAGCGCCGACGCCGGCCGGGCGCGCACCTCCGCCACCCAGGCGCGCAGATTCGGCGCGCCGGCCGGCGTGCTATCGATGCCACGGGCGCAGCCCACCAGCCCCAGCAAGAGCAGCGACAGAGCGACCAGGCGTGCATCCGCGCGCCGGCTCATGGGCGCCCCTGCCGTTTCTCGGCCTCGGCGGTGGCCTTTTCCTGCTCGGCCATTTCCTCGTCGTCGAGATACCGGTAGGTCTTGACCGTTCCCGACAACTCGAGCGTGCCGCGCTGCGTGACCCCGGCCTTGGCATCCTTCGGCTTGAGGTCGATATCGTGCATGGTCAGGATCACCACGCGCGGCAGCGAGGCCACGCCGCTGACGAACGCGCCGAACTGGTGGTAGCTGCCGACCATGCGCAAGGCGATCGGCCTTTCCGCGTAGAACTCCTTCGGCAATTCCGCACCGGGCTGGAACAGCTCATTGGCCAGGCCGCTGGACAGCGATGTCTGCGAGATGTCGATGATCAGGTCCGACATTTCGGTCTTGCTCGGCAATTGGCGCAGCATCTGCTGCAACACCTTCTCCATCTGCGCGAGCTGGCGCCTGAGCGGCTGCAGATTGACCGCGCGCGTCTGCTGCCGTTCGAACTCCGCCCGCAATTGCGCCTCCTGCCGTTCCAGTTCGCCCAGCGCCTCGCGTTTGTCGCCGATCAGCAGCAACCACGCCATCACCGCGATGAACAGCCCCACCAGCACGCAGAACACAATCCTGGCGCGCTGCGGCCAGTCGCCGACATTGTTGAAATCCAGCTCGCTCACCTTGATCGGTCTCCTGCTCAAGGCGCTGCCCCCTGCCGCGCCGCCGCACCCGGCGACTGACCGCTGGCAGCCGACTCGCCGCGCGCCACGCCGTCGCCGGGATGGGCCAGCTTGACCTTGAGCGTGAACACGAAAGGCAGCATCCTGCCGCTGCTGGCCACCGGCGCGCCCTTGTCCTTCACCGGGCTGCGGGCCTCGATGATCGACAGATCGGGGTCGGTCATCCAGCCCGAACTCTCCAGATTGCGCATGTAGGCGCTGACCCGCGCATTCGACTGGGAACGGCCCTCCAGGGACAACGCGTCGCCGTCCTGCTTGACTGCGGTCAGCACCACGCCGTCGGGAATGGTGCGCACCAGCGAATCGAACAGGTGCACCATCTGCGAACGATTGGCCTGCAGCTGCTCGATCACCGACTTGCGCGCGAGCAAGCGTTCTTTTTTGGTATCCAGCGCATCGATTTCGGCATTCTGGCGTTTGACCTTGTCGATCTCGGCGGCCAGGAAGCGGTTGCGTTCGTTCTGTCCATCGATCTGGCGCTGGTAATACGACCAGACCAGCAACGACACCAGCACGCCGACCAACGCGGACATGCCCAGCATCGCGTAGAACTCGCGCTCGCGCTGCTTGCGGCGCTCGGCGCGCCAGGGCAGCAGGTTGATCTGCGCCATCAGTCGAAGCTCCGCAGCGCCAGGCCGGTGGCGATCATCAAGGCCGGCGCATCCTGTGCCAGCGCATGCGCCTGCACCTTCGGCCCCAGGATCATCTGCGCCAACGGATTGGCCACCAACGTCGCCACGCCCAGTTGCTGCTCTACCCGTTCGTGCAGGCCCGCCAGTGCGGCGCAGCCGCCGGCAAGCACGATGCAATCGACATGATTGAACTCGCTGCCGGCATAGAAGAACTGGAGCAGGCGGCTGATCTGCTGCGCCATCGCCAGCCTGAACGGCTCCAGCACGTCTTCCTCGTAGCTCTCCGGCAAGCCGCCCTTGCGCGTGGCCATGCCGGCGTCCTCGTAGCTCAATCCATAGCGGCGCACCACCTCGTCGATGAGCTGCCGGCTACCGAATGCCTGCTCACGGCGGTACAGGCTGCGCCCGGAACGCAGTACATCGAGCGTGGTGGTGCTCGCGCCCATGTCCAGCAGCGCGACCACAGCATCGGACGCGACCGGCAGATCGTCGGCCAGCAGTGCGAACGCGTTCTCGACCGCGAAGGCCTCCACGTCCATCACCCGGGCGGTCAGTCCCGCCATTTCCAGCGCCGACTGGCGCAACTCCACGTTCTCCGAACGCGAGGCGGCCAGCAGCACCTGAACCTGTTCGGGATTGCCCGGCATCGCCCCCAGCACCTCGAAATCCAGGTTCACTTCCTCGATCGGATACGGGATGTGCTGGGCGGCCTCCAGCTCGACCTGGGCTTCCAGGTCATGCTCGTCCAGATCGGCCGGCATCGGGATCAGCTTGGTGATCGCGGCCGAACCGGACACCGCCGCCGCCGCGTGCCTGGCCTTGGAACCTGAACGGATCAGCGCCCGGCGAATCGCCTCGCCCACCGCCTCGATCTCGATGATCTGCTGTTCAACCACCGCATTGGGGGGTAGCGGTTCCACGGCGTAGTGATCGACCCGGAAACGCTGGCCGCTGCGGGACAATTGCAGCAATTTGACCGCAGTCGAACTGATATCAACGCCAATGAGCGGCGAATGACGTCTAGGAATGAGCCCCACAAAAACAACTCCCCTGCCGGCGGGTACCAGGAGGCACCAACAGCACACGCGCGTTGATAACGACTCTTTAATGGCTGGCAACCATCTCCACGCCCAGGCACCAAACCTGTCGCGCGCCCCCACGGTTGCCAAACCGGATTCGCTGGCCTGGCCCCGGCCAGACCCGGGTAATCTATACTCTGCAGCCACGAAATCTGCAATCGGAATCTGTCTTGATGCCCCGTTTTCGCCGTTGGCTGGGCTGGATACTGGCCGCGTTCGTCGTGTTCGCGCTCTTGGGCGGGCTTGCCGCTGCCGGCATGTACTACGCCATTTCCTCCAAACTGCCCGACCTGCAGTCGCTCAAGCAGGTCGAGTGGCAGGAACCGCTGTACGTGTATGCCAGCGATGGCCGGCTGATGGCGGTGTACGGCGAGACCCGCCGCTACCCGATCCAGATGAAGGATGTGCCGTTGCGCCTCAAGCAGGCCTTCCTGGCCACCGAGGACGCGCGCTTCTACGAGCACGGCGGCGTGGACTACAAAGGCATCGCCCGCGCGGTCTGGCTGTTGGCCAGCACCGACGCCAAGCGCGTGCCCGGTGGTTCGACCATCACCCAGCAGGTCGCTCGCCAGTTCTTCCTCAGTTCCGAATACAGCTATGGCCGCAAGCTGCGCGAGATCCTGCTGGCGCGCAAGATCGAGAGCGAGCTGAGCAAGGACGAGATCTTCGAGCTGTACCTCAACAAGAGCTTCTTCGGCAATCGCGCCTACGGCGTGGGCGCGGCGGCAGAGTTCTACTACGGCAAGAAACTGAACGAGCTGAGCCTGGATGAGATGGCGTCGCTGGCCGGCATCCCCAAGTTCCCGTCCAGCGGCAATCCGATCAGCAACCCCACGCGCGCGCGCGAACGCCGCGATTACTACGTGTTGCAGCGCATGGCCGACCTTGGCTTCGTCACCCAGGCCGAGGCCGATGCGGCCAAGACCGTGCCGATGCATGCCACCCCGCATGAGCCGCCGGTGCAGGCCTATGCCCCGCACGTGGCGGAGATGGTGCGCCAGGAGATGATCGCCCGCTACGGCGGCGAGGTGCTCAA
>JAATFS010000122.1 GCA_015655035.1 Lysobacterales bacterium
ACGTCAGCTTGAGCATCGGTGAAGGCGACAGCGTAGCGATCGTCGGCGCCTCCGGATCAGGCAAGACTACCCTGCTCGGCCTGCTCGCCGGACTCGACCTGCCCAGCCACGGCAGCATCGCGGTGGCCGGCCACGACCTGGTCCAGCTCGACGAGGAGGCGCGCGCTGCCCTTCGCGCGCGCGAAATCGGCTTCGTGTTCCAGAGCTTCCACCTACTGCCCTCGCTGACCGCCGAGGAAAACATCGCGCTGCCGCTGGAACTGGCCGGACGCGAAGACCCGGCGCGGGTGCGCGAAGTGCTGGAGGCGGTGGGACTGCGCGATCGCGCCCGCCACTACCCGCGCCAGTTGTCGGGCGGCGAGCAGCAGCGCGTGGCGCTGGCGCGCGCGTTCGTGGCACGTCCCCGCATCCTGTTCGCCGACGAGCCCACGGGCAGCCTGGACCAAGCCACCGGGCACCAGATCAGCGACCTGCTGTTCTCGCTCAATGCCACCAGCGACACCACCCTGGTGCTGGTGACCCACGACATGACGCTGGCCCGGCGCTGCGCGCAGATCTACCGCATCGATGGCGGGCGCCTGCATCGGCAAACGGATGCGCAGGCATGAACGTGCTGCGGCATGCCGCGCGATCGGTGCGGCGCGAATTCCTGGCTGGCGACCTGCTGACGGTATTCGCCGCGCTGGTGCTGGGGGTCGCGGTGATGACCGCCGTCGGTACGCTGGTCGATCGGGTCACCCTGGCGCTGACCGGTAGCGCGGCCGAGGTGCTCGGCGGCGACCTGGGCGTGAGCGGCCGCCAGGACATCCCCCAGGCCTTCGCCGACGAGGCGCAGCGCCAGGGACTGCGCAGCACTCGCATGGTCAGCTTCCCGAGCGTGCTGTTCCATGGCGAGGCCAGCCAGATGGCCAACGTTCGCGCCGTCGGCGACGGCTATCCGCTGCGCGGACAATTGCTGGTCGGCCGCGACGTGGCCGGCGTGCAAAGCCAGGTGGCCGGCCCGCCACCGCCGGGTCAGGCCTATGCCGATCCACGCCTGCTGGAGGCGCTGGGCCTGCGCCTGGGCGACTCGCTGGAATTCGGTGCCGGCCATCTCCGCGTCACCCGCGTATTGCGCGCCGAGCCGGATACCTCCGGCGAATTGATGCAATTGTCGCCGCCGTTGATGGTCAACCGCGCCGACATCGACGCCGCCGGCCTGCTCGGCCCGGGCAGTCGCGCGTCCTACCGGCTGATGTTCGCCGGGCCTCCCAAGGCGATCGCCGAGCTGCGCGCCTGGCTCAAGCCACGCGCCAGCGAATACCGCCTGGTCGGGATCGAGGACACCCAGCGCGGCATGCGCGATGCCTTCGACCGTGCCGGCCGTTTCCTGGCCCTGTCGGCGCTGCTGGCGGTGCTGCTGTCCGGCGTGGCCACCGCGCTGGCCGCCAACCGCTTCGCGCTGCGCCGTATCGATAACGTTGCGATTTTGCGCTGCCTTGGCGCCCGCCAGCGCGACATCCTCGGCTCGCTGGCGTTGCAACTGCTGCTGACCGCGCTGCCGGCCTGCGCGCTGGGCATCGCGCTCGGCATGCTGGTGCAGCAGGGACTGGTGCAGGCGCTCGGCAGCCTGATCCCGAACCGGCTGCCATTGCCACAAGCCACTCCGGCGCTGGCCGGGGCCGGCATCGGCCTGCTGTTGCTGCTCGGCTTCGGCTTGCCGCCGCTGCTGCGACTGCGCGACGTGCCACCGATGCGAGTGCTCAATCGCAGCTTCGCAGCGGTACCGCCGACCTCGCTATTGGTCTATGCCGCCGCGCTGGCGGCGACCTTGGCACTGACGGTCTACGCCACCGGCGAACTGACGCTGGCCGCATGGGTCCTGGGCGGGCTGGGCGCACTGGCGCTGCTGGCCGGCGCCGTCGGCGCACTGCTGCTGGTAGTGCTGCGCATGCTCCAGCACCGGCTGCGCGGCGCCTGGAAGCTGGGGCTGGCCGCACTCACCCGGCGCCGCGCACTGAGCATCGTGCAACTGGTCGGACTATCGCTATCGCTGTGCGCGCTGCTACTGCTGGCCGTGGTCGGCCCGGGCCTGCTAGGGCAGTGGCGCGAGCGGCTACCGGCGGACACACCCAACTTTTTCCTGATGAACATCCAGCCCGACCAAACCCGCAACGTTCTGCACAGCTTGCGCGCGCTGGGCGTGACCGACGCCGACGTGCAGCCATTCGCCACCGGGCGCCTGGTCGCGATCAACGGCAGGACGCCGCAGCGGGTCGAGCGCGATCCAGGCGATGCCGGCGATGGCGACAACCGCCCGGTCAACTTCTCCTGGCGACGCGACTTCCCTCCGGCCAACAGCATCACCGCAGGACGCTTCTGGACCACGACCAGCACCACAGCCGAAGCCTCGGTCGAGGAAGGCTGGGCACAGCGCTACGCCCTCAAGCTCGGCGACCGCATCACCTTGCTGCTGGGCGAGCAGGAACGCAGCTTCACCGTCACCAGCCTGCGCAAGGCCGACTGGGATTCGTTCCGGGTGAATTTCTTCCTGCTGCTCAACCAAGGCGCGGTCGGCGACGCGCCGTACAACCTGATCTCCAGCTTCCACCTGGCCCCTGGCGACGCCCCCAGGCTGGCCGGCCTGACCCGCGACTTCCCCAACATTTCGGTACTGGACATCGACGCCATCCTCGGCCGCGTACGCGCGGTGATCGACCAGGTGAGCCAGGCCGTGCAACTGGTGATGGGCTTCAGCCTGCTGGCCGGGGTACTGGTGCTGCTGGCCGCCTTGCAAGCCACCGCTGGCGAGCGCCGCTACGACAGCGCGGTACTGCGCACCCTGGGCGCACGCCGCAGGCAATTACTCGGCGCGGTACTGGTCGAGTTCGGGACCCTCGGCGTACTGGCAGCCATACTGGCAGTGGGCGCAGCAGCGGCGATCGGCGTAGTGGTAGCCCAGCAGGCCTTCGACACCCGTCTATCGCCAGCCTGGCCGGCCCTGCTCATCGGTGGCCTACTCGGCGTGGCGCTAAGCCTGCTAGCCGGCTGGTCCGGCACCCGCCGCATCCTGGCCACCCCACCCGCCCTAGCCTTGCGCGAACCCTAGCCCACCAACCCAATCGCACACGGCGTCGCTGTTGCTGTTGCTGTTGCACCACAAACACAAAAACAAACCGAATCCACCCTCAGCTGAATACCCCACCTCACCATCACCATATTCCGGTTAGGCATAAGCACCGTGCCAATCGTACGTTCGCTTGCACCGCCATGCTGCCTACAGTCAGAGGTCCAGCCGCCCCTTAGGCGCCCCCTCTCCCGCAATCGAGGCCTCTCCCATGGCAAGCGCTTCCGTTGCGGTGCGTGCTTCCACACCGGTCGACGCACCCGCACCCCTACAGATACTGCCGTTCGACGGCCCGCTGGGTGCCGAAGTCATCGGCCTTGACCTGTCCACTCCGCTGGACCCGGACACCTTCGCCCAACTGCACCAGGCGCACCTGCAACACCATGTCCTGGTATTTCGCGACCAGCGCATCACCCCGGAGCAACAGATCGCGTTCAGCCGCCGCTTCGGGCCATTGCAGATCCATGTACTGCGCAAATTCCAGCTGCCCGGTCATCCCGAGATCCTGGTGGTTTCCAACATCAAGGAAAAGGGCGAACCGATCGGCCTCGGCGACGCTGGCCATTACTGGCATTCGGACCTGTCGTACAAACCCAAGCCGAGCCTGGGCTCGCTGTTGCTGGCGCAGGAGCTGCCCGCCGAAGGCGGCGATACCTTGTTCGCCAACCAGCACCTCGCCTGGGACAGCTTGCCCGACGCGCTGAAGCACGCCATCGAAGGGCGGCAGGCCGAACATAGCTACCTCGCCAAGTACGAGGAACTTCGCGCGCGCAGCCCCTGGCGACCGGCACTGACGCCGGAACAGATCGCCGAAGTGGCACCGGTGCAGCAGCCGGTGGTACGCACCCATCCCGAGACCGGCCGGCGCGCGCTGTTCGTCAGCGAACACTTCACCACCGGCATCGTCGGCCTGCCGCGCGACGAAAGCGATGCACTGCTGCAAGAACTGTTCGCGCACAGCACTCGCGACGCCTTGGTCTACCGCCACCGTTGGCAGCCCTACGACATGGTGTTCTGGGACAACCGCTCGGTGATGCACCTGGCCGCCGGCACCCCTGAACACCTGCGCCGCCGCCTGCATCGCACCACGATCGAAGGCGATACGCCGTTCTGAGCGCAAACCGCTTCTCCCGAACCTTTCTCCGCCCCCCATTTTCCGGAGCGACGCATGACCGCAACGCACTCTCAACGCGCGGCTACGCGCTCACGCCTCGGCGGCGCCGCGCTCGCGCTGGCCGCCTGCGTGTTCGGCCTGCTGCACAGCGGCCAGGCGCAGGCCGAAGGCCAGCTACGCATCGCAAAACAGTACGGCATCGTCTACCTGCTGCTGGACGTGGCCAAGGACCAGAAGCTGATCGAAAAACACGGCAAGGCCGCCGGCCTCGACATCGAGGTGGACTATCGCCAGCTATCCGGCGGCAGTGCGGTCAACGACGCGCTGCTCACCGGCTCGATCGACGTGGCCGGCGCCGGGGTCGGACCGCTGTTCACCATCTGGGATCGCACCCGTGGGCGCCAGAACGTGCGCGGCGTGGCCTCGCTCGGCAATTTCCCGTACTACCTGATCAGCAACAACCCGCGAATTAAGACCATCGGCGATTTCACCCCGCGCGACCGCATCGCGGTGCCGGCGACCGGTGTATCGGTGCAATCGCGAATCCTGCAATTCGGTTCGGCGCAGCGGTGGGGCGACAAGGGCTACAACCAGCTCGACCCGCAGCAGGTAGCGCTGCCGCATCCGGATGCGGCGGCGGCGATCATTCGCGGCGGCACCGAGATCAGCGCGCATTTCGCCACCCCGCCGTTCCAGGAACAGGAGCTTGCGCGCAACCCCAAGGCCCACATCGTCCTGAGCTCCTACGACGTCCAGGGCGGCCCGTCCTCGGCCACCGTGCTGTACGCCACCGAGAAGTTCCGACGCGATAATCCGCGCACCTACCGCGCATTCGTCGCCGCGCTGGCCGAAGCGGCGGCGCTCATCACCGCCAAGCCCGAACAGGCCGCCGATATTTTCCTGCGCAGCAACGGCTCCAGCATCGATCGCGCGCTGGTGCTGAAGATCATCAAGGACCCGCAGGTGCAGTTCAAGATCGCGCCCCAGAACACGTTGGGACTGGGCCAGTTCATGCAGCGCGTGGGTGCGATCAAACAGGCGCCGACCTCGGTAAGCGACTATTTCTTCGACGACCCGCTGGTTGCGGGCGGGAGCTGAGCGATGAGCCTTGCCTCGCCGTCGTTGCCGACGCCGCTGTTGCAAGTGGACGGCGTCAGCCTGGAGTACGCGGATGCCAAGCGCGTGGTGCGCGCCACCCATCGGGTGAGCTTTGACGTGCACGAAGCCGACCGCTTCGTGCTGCTCGGGCCTTCGGGCTGCGGCAAGTCGACCCTGCTCAAGGCCATTGCCGGGTTCGTGCCGCCGCGCGAAGGGCAGATCCGGCTCGGGGAACAAGTGGTGCAGGGTCCCGGACCCGACCGCGTGGTGGTGTTCCAGGAATTCGACCAACTGGCACCTTGGAAGACGGTACGCCAGAACGTGGTGTTCGGCCTGCGTGCCGCGCGCCGGCTCGGCCGCGCGGAGGCCGCCGAGCGCGCCGCCGAATGCATCGAGCAAGTTGGCCTGAGCAAGTTCGCCGACGCCTATCCGCATACGCTTTCCGGCGGCATGAAGCAGCGCGTGGCGATCGCCCGCGCGTTGGCGATGCAGCCCAGGGTGTTGCTGATGGACGAGCCGTTCGCCGCGCTGGATGCGCTCACCCGTCAACGCATGCAGGAACAGCTGTTGGAACTGTGGGAAAAGGTGCACTTCACTCTGCTGTTCGTGACTCATTCGATCGAGGAGGCGCTGGTGGTCGGCAACCGGGTGCTGTTGCTGTCGCCGCATCCTGGTCAGGTCCGCGCCGAACTCAATGCGCATAACTTCGGTCCGCACAGCGCCGGCAGCGCGGCGTTCCAACAGACCACCCAGCGCATCCACCGCCTGCTGTTCGACGACGAGGCGAGCACGCCGGTCGTGGCACCCGCGGCCAGCACGGCCAGCAATGTCGCGCGGTTGCGGTCCGCCCCCCGTTATCAGGAGCTTGCACCATGAGCGAGCCGGTCAGCCTGCGACGTCCGCTGCCGCCGGTGCGGGAAGAATACCAACGCGAGGTCGCCCACTTGGATGCGGCGGTCTGGTCGACGCCGCGCGCGCGCACCTGGCAAGTGCCGGCATGGCTGCGCAAGGCGCTGATCCTGGCGGTGCTGGCCACGATATGGGAAGTGGCGGCGCGGTTGTTCAACGACGATCTGCTGCTACCCAGCGCCTTACAGACCGGGCGTGCGTTCTACGAGGGGCTGCTGAGCGGCGAATTGCTGCGGCGCGTGGGCGCGTCGCTGGCGGTGCTCGCGCAGGGCTATCTGCTGGGCGTGGTGCTGGCCTTCGTGGTGACCGCGCTGGCGGCCTCCACCCAGTTTGGACGCGACCTGCTCAGCACCTTGACCGCGATGTTCAATCCGCTGCCAGCCATCGCGCTGTTGCCGCTGGCATTCCTGTGGTTCGGCCTGGGCAAAGGCAGCCTGGTGTTCGTGCTGGTGCATTCGGTGCTGTGGCCGTTGGCGCTGAACACCTATGCCGGGTTCTCGGCGGTACCGGAGACGCTGCGCATGGCCGGCCGCAATTACGGGCTGCGCGGTCCGCGCTATGTCGCCACTATTTTGGTGCCGGCCGCGTTGCCATCGATCCTGTCGGGCCTCAAGATCGCCTGGGCTTTTGCCTGGCGCACGCTGATCGCGGCCGAGCTGGTCTTCGGCGCCACCTCCGGCCAGGGCGGACTGGGCTGGTACATTTTCCAGAACCGCAACGAGCTGTATACCGATCGCGTCTTCGCCGGGCTGGCGATGGTGATCGTACTCGGGCTGCTGGTGGAAGGGGTGGTGTTCCAGCTGCTGGAACGCCTGACGGTACGGCGCTGGGGGATGCAGCGTTGATCCAGCTGCCGCCGGCCTCACGCGCGAGTACGCGCTAACCGCCGGGATCGGCCGCACCAGGCCTACCCCGGCAGCCGCACCAGCGGGACTGCCCCGCTGCCTGCTGGTTCGGTGGCGGCGGCAGCCGCCATTGCCGCAGCCTGGCGTGCGCAGCAGCAATCGTCGATCACCAACGGACCCTCGATACCTTCATCGCGAGCAATGCGCCGGGCGACTGTCGCGCCCAGTGGCGACACCGTCGCCTGGCTTCCCGCCAGTTGCAGGCCGATCCCACCGGCAGCGTGCAGACGCAGCGCACTCAGCCGCCAGCTTTCTCCGCGCAGCCGCCCTGCCAGGCGCCGCCACAGGCGTTCGCCGACACCGGACTCGGCCTCGGTGGTCACTGCAGGCAACTGGGCTAGCAAGCGGTCCCATGCCAGGAAGTCGCTGTCCGGCAGCAGGCACAGCCGCCAGCAACAACGGCCATCGCGATCGAAGAAGCACAAGCTCTCGCGCACGCCGTCACTGTCCACGTGCAGCATCGCAGCCACCGCCACCGCGTGCGCCCAGCCTTCCAGTTCATTGCCCAGCGCCGGTCGATACAGGCACAGCATCGTCCCGACCGCGGCCAGTTGGCCCGGATGTGGCAAGGCCTGGTGGCCAAGGTCCATGAGGGCGGATTGTGCCGGGGGCCGGACGCTATACATGGCGCGCTACCGGCTCCCCGTAATGCCGACCGCGACACGCAAAACGCCATCCCATGCTGGATCGCGGGCGGATCGGGAAGATCGCATCGACGATACGCGCTGCCCGCTGGATCCGCAGGCACCGCCACCGGAACCGCGCGCGGCGGTTTGGGCCTGGGTTGCCATCGACGGCATTGACAGCGCCGCCACCAGAGGAACGGGACGAGTCATCGGGGCTTTACTTGGAATGGGGGAAATTCCGCGACCCCGGCGGCGCCAACCTCTCGCACGCCGAAGGAAAGACGATTCAGGACGCGGGGCGGCGCAGTGACCGCCCCCGAGCCCGGGCAGCGATTACTTGGTCAGGATCAGCTTGTCGTTGCTGGTATGACGCAGGCGATAGACACGGTCGCCATGCTGGATCAACACTTCGCGGCGCCCCTTGAGTAAGGCTTCGCTGCTGATGGTCTCTTCAGCGGGAACGGCGCGGGGCACGCTACGCTCGCGCAGGCTCAGGGTTTCGGGACGGAGCAGCACAGGTTGTGCGTTCATTGACGTGGTCTCCAATTACAGTAGGCCCGTCAAATAGTAACCATTCTCATTTAATAATCAAGAGTCATTCTCACTTGAGGGCTGGTTTCTTGCTATCGAGCCTTGGCTATTCCAATGCATCGCCTATCAGTGCTTTCCGTTCCGTGATCCAGTACCGAAACCCTTCCGGCGTTCCCTGCCATCCCGCCATTCCGACTCGTGCGGAATACACCGCCCTTCCATGGGCGCTACCCTCCGGATCTGGATTATCTTCCGGCGAGCCACCGCGCCAGCCGCGTCGGATCGGTCAGGCCACGGCCGCCTCGACCTGGTCCCAGGCCTCGCCGTCCAGTCGCTCCAGCGTCTGCAATGCACCGAGGTTCTCCTCCAGCTGCGCGACCCGGCTGGCGCCGAGAATGACGCTGGAAACCTGCGGATTGCGCAGGCACCAGGCGATCGCCAGCCGGGCCGGCGACTCGCCCAGTGCAGCGGCGACCTCGCAATAGCGTTGCGCGCGCTGGAGCCGGCGTTGTTCGGGGCTACCGATCACTTCATTGCGCAACCACTCGTAGCCCGGCTGGCCCAGGCGGGTGCCGGCGTCTACGCCATTGCTGTACTTCCCGGTCAGCAAGCCCGAGGCCAGTGGCGACCAGATCGTCGTCCCCAACCCGGCAGCGCACAACTGCGCATACTCCTGTTCGACCCGCTCACGATGCAGCAGGTTGTATTGCGGCTGTTCCATCGACGGCCCGTGCAGATGCTGTTCGCGCGCGATCGCGATGGCCAGTTCGATCTGTTGCGCCGACCACTCCGAGGTGCCCCAGTACAGCACCTTGCCCTGCCGGATCAGCGTATCCATGGCGCGCACGGTTTCCTCGATCGGCGCGTCCGGATCCGGGCGGTGGCAGTAGTACAGGTCCAGGTAATCGACCCGCAGCCGCTCCAGCGCGGCATGACAGGCATCGGTGACATGCTTGCGCGACAGCCCGCGCTGGGTAGGCCCCGGCTGCTCGACCGCACCGAAGAACACCTTGCTGGACACGCAATAGCCGTCGCGCGGCAACCGCAGGTCGGCGATCACGTCGCCCATCACCTGCTCGGCCCGGCCCTGTGCGTAGACCTCGGCGTTGTCGAAGAAGTTGACCCCGTGGTCCCACGCCGCCGCGA
>JAATFS010000154.1 GCA_015655035.1 Lysobacterales bacterium
GATGCCGCCGCCCCACGGCACGCGCAGCACCATCGGGCAATGCAGGCGCCCGCGGGTACGGTTGCGCAGGCGTGCGGCATGGCAGATCAGCTGATCGACCATTGGATAGACGAAACCATCGAACTGCGATTCGGCCACCGGTTTCATGCCCTGTGCGGCCAGGCCGACACTGAGGCCGGCGATGGTGGTCTCGTCCAGCGGGGTG
This sequence comes from Lysobacterales bacterium, assembly GCA_015655035.1. Taxonomy (GTDB): domain Bacteria; phylum Pseudomonadota; class Gammaproteobacteria; order Xanthomonadales; family Xanthomonadaceae; genus JAATFS01. Next base: position 206 of record JAATFS010000154.1, read on the forward strand.
TCGAGTACGCGCGCGCTGCCGAATCGCTGTTGCAGCCCGGCGGTGGCGCGGAACACGCCGCCGTTGACGCCGACATCCTCGCCCAGCACCAGCACCGAGGGGTCGTGTTCCAGCTCCCATGCCAGTGCCTGGGTGACCGCTTCGATCAGGGTGATGGGGGTGCTGGTCATCGGGTGGTCTCCGCCTACGCTGTAGGGAGCGTCGGCATCATGGGCGGGCGCGGCGTGAGGCGCGGCATGCTTGAGCTCATCCATGGCGCTGCTCCAGGGCCATGGCCTCGGCGCGCTGGGCCAGCAGGTCCGGCGGCGGGTCGGCATACAGATGGTCGAACATCGCCTCGATCGGCTGCACCGGGGTATTGAGATAGGCGTTGACCTCCACGTCCACGCGCGCCCCACACTCGGTTTTCCATGCCTGTTCCTGGGCATCGTCCCAGAGCCCGAGCCCGACCAGGTAGCGGCGCAGCCGCAGCAGCGGTTCGCGCTCCCAGGCCTGCTTGACCTCGGCGTCGTCGCGGTAGCGGCGGGCGTCGTCGGCGGTGGTGTGATCGGACAGGCGGTAGGTCAGGAACTCGATGACGCTGCCGCCTTCGCCGGCCAACGCGCGCTCGCGCGCCTGGCGCATGGCCTCCAGCACCGCGATCAGGTCGTTGCCATCGACCTGCAGGCAGTGCAGGCCGCCGGCCAGGCCCTTCTGCGCCAGCGTCTGCGCGCCGGTCTGCGCCGAACGCGGTACCGAGATCGCCCAGCCGTTATTGATCACGCACAGGATCAGCGGCAGGGTATAGGCGCCGGCCGAATTGAGCGCGGCATAGAAGTCGGTCTTGGAGCTGCCGCCATCGCCGCAGCAGGCCACTGCCACCTGCGGCTGGCCACGCAGCTTGAATGCCAGCGCCGCGCCGGCCGCGTGCAGGCATTGAGTAGAGATCGGCACGCAGAACGGGAAATCGACGGCGGCATCGCTGTCGCGCGCATAGTCGCTGCCACGTTCGTCGCCGCCCCAGTACAGCAACACCTCGCGCGGGCGCACGCCGCGCTCGAACATGGTGCCGGCCTCGCGGTAACTGGGCGCGAACACATCGCCCTTGCGCATTGCCGCGCCGATCCCGACATGGGTGGCCTCGTGCCCGAGGGCGGAGGGGAAGGTGCCCAGCTTGCCGGTGCGCTGCAACGCCACCGCCTTGGCGTCGAAGGTGCGCACGTACAGCATCTGCTTGAACAGCGCCAGCAGCTTCTGCGGGTTGGCCGCGTCGGCGGGAAGGTCGGCACGAACGAGGTTCCCGTCCGCATCCAGGTATTGCAGGAATTCGATTTGGAATTGGGCGGCAATGGTCATTGCGTACAACACCTTCACTATGAAGTTTCAAATGATATGAGTTGCGATGTTAAGGAAGACACAGCAGCACGGCTTCCTGCATCGCAGCACATAGTGTTGCTGGAATGCACAAAAAAAGGGATGCGTATCGTTGCCGCGGCCCGCTACATCTTGGCGGAGGCGGTTGCTGCGTTGCACTCAGGGCGCCAAACCGCACGGACGGGCGTGCGTGCGCCCGAGCCCGGATCGCCGGCCTGCGGTACCCTTGCCGCCTCGCCACACGGCTGTCGCCATGCCCGTCGAAAAGAACCAGCGCCCGCTCGAAGCCGGCATTCATACCGACCTGCAAGGTCGGCTGACCTACGATGGCTACCTGCGGCTGGACCAACTGCTGTCGGCGCAACAACCGTTGTCGGATCCGCCGCATCACGACGAGATGCTGTTCATCATCCAGCACCAGACCTCGGAGCTGTGGCTGAAGCTGCTGGCGCACGAGCTGGGGGCGGCGGTGCGGCACCTGCAGCGCGACGAGATCTGGCAGTGCCGCAAGGTGCTGGCGCGCAGCAAGCAGGTGCTGCGCCAGTTGACCGAGCAGTGGTCGGTGCTGGAGACGCTCACGCCTAGCGAGTACATGGGCTTCCGTGACGTGCTGGGGCCGGCGTCCGGCTTCCAGTCGCTGCAATATCGCTATATCGAGTTCCTGCTCGGCAACAAGAATCCGCAGATGTTGCAGGTGTTCGGCTACGATCCGCAGGGGCAGGCGCGGTTGCGCGAGATGTTGCAGGCGCCGAGTCTGTACGAGGAGTTCCTGCGCTATCTGTCGCGCTTCGGCCATGCCATTCCGGCGCAGTACGCCGAGCGTGACTGGAGCGTGTCGCATACCAGCGATGCTGCGCTGCGCCCGGTGTTCGAGCGGATCTACGAGAACACCGATAGTTATTGGCGCGAGTACTCGCTATGCGAGGATCTGGTGGATCTGGAGACGCAGTTCCAGTTGTGGCGCTTCCGGCACATGCGCACGGTGATGCGGGTGATCGGTTTCAAGCGCGGTACGGGCGGTTCCAGTGGGGTGGGGTTTTTGCAGCAGGCGCTGGCGTTGACGTTCTTTCCGGAGTTGTTCGAGGTTCGGACTTCGGTGGGGTTGCCGGCGGGCGCGGTGCTGTAGGGCGCGGTGTGAGGGTGGGGGATGTTCTTTGTCAAGATCTAAGCAACGGCGAAGGCGGGTCTAAGGGAGGGTTGCGGTTTTGCTGGTTGGGTTTGGTCTCAGGTGAGATCAATTTGACGAACGCATCGCATCTCGGTGATGCTCGCGCGTTGCTCCGGCATGGCCGGGGTCGCTCCAGTCATCACTGAATACGCAAGGGAATCACCTTATGAGCGTTGACGCTGTCGCGCCGCAACACGCCTCTCCCCCGCCGCAACCGCCAGCGCCACCCGAATTCGCCACGCTGCTCGGACACCCCAGGCCGCTGTGGATGCTGTTCATGACCGAGTTCTGGGAGCGCTTCGCGTTCTACGGCATTCGCTGGGCACTGGTGCTCTATATCGTGGCGCAGTTCCATGGCGGCCAGGCCTCGGGCCAGGCATCGGCTGGCAGTACCTATGGCGCCTATCTGGCGCTGGTGTATGCCGCGGCGATCTTCGGTGGCTACGTTGCCGACCGGGTGCTGGGCTATCAGCGCTCGATCCTGATCGGTGCGGCGGTGATGGCGGCCGGGCTGTTCCTGATCGCGGTGCCGGATCCGAGCACGTTCAAGCTGGGGCTGGCCACGGTGGTGGTCGGCAACGGCCTGTTCAAGCCCAACATCTCCACCATGGTCGGCAAGCTCTACAGCGTGGCCGATCCGCGCCGCGACAGCGGTTTCACCATTTTCTACATGGGCATCAACCTCGGCGCGATGATCGCGCCGTGGCTGACCCAGCAGCTGGCCGAGCGCATCTTCGGCACCGAGGCGATGCCGTCATACAAGATGGTGTTCATCGCCGCCGGTATCGGCATGCTGATCAGCCTGGTCTGGTTCTGGTTCGGCCGTCGCCAGCTCAAGGGCATCGGTGCACCGGCGGAGAACGCGGTCGGGCTGGCGCGGATCTTCTACGTGCTGATCGGCGCAGCGGTGGCGATCCCGCTGGTCTACCTGATGCTCGCCTCGGGTGCGCAGGTGTTGCAGCTGATCCTGAGCGCGCTGTTCGTGGCGCTGGCGGCGATGCTGCTGGTGGAAGGATTCCGCAACGGCAAGGTGGCGCGCGACAAGGTGATCGCGATGCTGATCATCTTTGCCTTCAACGTGTTGTTCTGGATGTTCTTCGAGCAGGCCGGCAGTTCGTTCACGTTCCTGGCCGAGAACATCGTCAACCGCCGGTTCGGCGACTGGACGTTCCCGACCGCGTGGTTCCAGTCGGTCAACTCGCTGGCCATCATCACCATTGCGCCCTTGATCGCCTGGATCTGGGTGAAGATGGGGCGCTTCAATCCCTCGATTTCGCGCAAGTTCGGATTGGGCCTGCTGTTCAATGGCGTGGCGTTCCTGCTGCTGATGTTCGCGCTGTCCAGCCTGGTCGACGATGCCGGCAAGATCCCGTTCTGGAGCTTGTTCATGGTCTACGTCATCCAGTCGGTGGGCGAGCTGTGCCTGTCGCCGATAGGGTTGTCGATGGTGACCAAGCTGGCGCCGTTGCGCCTGGTCGGGTTCGGCATGGGTGGCTGGTTCCTGTCCACCGGCATCGGCAACAATCTGTCCGGCATCTTTGCCAGCCACGTCAGCGGCGAAACCGGCATGAGCGTGAACTCGGCGCTGGCGGGGTATACCTTTGGGTTCTGGGCCTTGATCGGCGCCGGTGTGCTGTTGTTCCTGGTCGCGCCTTTGATCAACCGCCTGATGCACGGTGTGAAGTGAGGAGGATCTGATGTCGATGAACAAGATGCTGGTGCCGGCCTTGCTGGCGCTGATGCTGGCGGCCTGCGGCCCATCTGGCCAGCAGGAGGCGCCAAGGCCGCTGGATACGTCGGAACAGAAACCGCCGGTGGCCGACCCGACCCAGCCGGTGGCCTCCGGCAATACCCCGGCGGCGGCCGATGTGGCGGCGGCGGCGGCGTTGAGCGCGAGCTTCGATCCGGCGCGCGACCCGGTAGCCGACCTGGAAACCGCCAAGGTCGAGGCCAAGCGCGGTGGCAAGCGCGTCCTGATCGATGTCGGTGGCGAATGGTGCTCCTGGTGCCACATCCTCGATGACTTCATCGGCGGCGATGCCGAGATCCGCAGCTTCCGCGACGCCAACTACGTCTGGGTCAAGGTGAACTACAGCGAAGAGAACGAGAACAAGGCGTTCCTGTCGCAGTTCCCCGAGATCAAGGGCTACCCGCACCTGTACGTGCTGGACAACGACGGCAAGCTGCTGCACTCGCAGTTCACCGGCGAGCTGGAGAAAGGCAAGGGCTACGACCGCAAGAAGTTCTTCGACTTCCTCAAGCAATGGGCGCCGCCCAAGGCCTGACCCGTACCCGGTAGCCTCCCGGCCGGTCGCGGCCCGGGCACGCGCGGCACCCCGGGCCGGAGGCCTGCCCCGAGCCGGGCGGGCCGGCCAGGTAGTCCTGCCTTAAATTCTCGTCACCATCCGCGGCAGGCCATCGTGCGCCAGCCGGTCGATCAGCCGTTCCAGCGTCTGCCGCTCCTCGTCGTTGAACACCGACATCAGCCGCTGCTCCATCTCGGTGACCAGCGGGGCCACCGTTTCGTAGACCTGGCGACCGGCGCTGGACAGCGCCAGCATTGAGCGGCGGCGATCATCGCCATGGGTCTCGCGGCGGATGAAGCCGCGTTCCAGCAGCCTTGCCACTGCGCGGCTGACCGCCACCTTGTCCATCGCCGCGCGATCCGACACCTCGCTGGCCGATGAGCCCGGGTACAGCGCCAGGATCGTGATCACCCGCCATTCGGGAATCGCCATGCCGTAGCGGTCGCCGTAGACCTTGGCAATGTTGCCGCTGACCTGGTTGGACAGCACGCTGATCCGGAACGGCAGGAACTGCTCCAGGTTGATCAGCACGGAAGGGTGGGGTGTTGCGCCGTGGGGGTCGGATTCGCTCATGCTGCGGGGTATCTTGAAGTTGGTTTCATGTGAAACTACAAAATAATCGGGTGGCGGTGCATTCTCGCGGGTCTTTCGCCATCGCGCATAGCCCCGCGAGCAATC
>JAATFS010000069.1 GCA_015655035.1 Lysobacterales bacterium
CGAGGCCTATCGCGTTCGCTGGGGTGCTCTCTTCTTTCTTCCCACACCTGCAAAAAGAATCGCCCGGTTGCACGTCCAAGTGCGACCGGGCGATATACATCCTTGTCGGCTTCCAGCCTCCCCTAGACATCCAGCCTAGATAGGTAGCGGCCGCGCATCCTGCGTCTGACCGTGTTACGTGATGTCCCTTTCCCTCAGCGCCTTTCCACCGGCTTCACCGCCGCCGTCTTGGCAGCTCTCTTGGCAGGAGCCATCGTGGCGCCTACGTCGATCAGGTCTCGATTCCGTTCAACCGTCTTTAGTCCGATTCCCTTGACCAGTGCCAGTTCCTCGGCACTTTTGAAGGGACCGTTCGCCTGTCGGTGATCGACGATGGCCTCGGCCTTCGATGGCCCGACATTCGTCAATATCCTGTTCAGCTCCTCGGCAGAGGCGGTATTGATGTCGACCTTATCGAGTGCATGCGCATTCGCGGACAACAGCAAAGCCAGAAACAGGGACTTCAGGATTACGGCAAAAGACTTCATGGCAACGCTCCTTGTGGCTTGGGTTAGGTCCTTGCCAGCATTCCTGCCGGCGAGGCCAGTGTCCCGCGCCACATGCAGAGAAGCCTATCGCCAACACGCAAGCTGGACAGCCGGTGAAAGGCGTGCAGGCTTGTAGGAAAAACCCTACCCCCTGGGCGAGGCGTAGAATGCGCCATCACTGCATGCACTTCGGAGTACCCATGGACAGCGCCAAAATCGACCAATTCATCGGTGAAAAGTGGGATCGGGAGATCGTCCCGCAATTGGTCGATTACATCCGTATACCCAATAAATCCCCGATGTTCGATGCCGATTGGGTAGCGCACGGCTACATGGACCAGGCCGTGGCGTTGATGGAGTCGTGGGCGCGCGCGCAGCCGATTTCCGGCATGCAGGTCGAGGTGGTGCGGCTGCAAGACCGCACGCCTCTGATCTTCATCGAGATCCCCGCCACCGGTAGCGAGTCCGGCGATGACACCGTGCTGCTGTACGGACACCTGGACAAGCAGCCGGAAATGACCGGCTGGGACGCCGACCTTGGGCCGTGGCTGCCAGTGCTGCGTGGCGACAAGCTGTATGGCCGCGGTGGCGCCGACGACGGCTACGCGATCTTCGGTTCGCTGGCTGCCGTGCTGGCGCTGCGCGAACAGGGGCTCCCGCATGCGCGATGCGTGATCCTTATCGAAGCCTGCGAGGAATCGGGCAGCTACGACCTGCCCGCCTACGTCGACCACCTGGCCGAACGCATCGGCAAGCCATCGCTGGTGGTGTGCCTGGACTCGGGTTGTGCCAACTACGAACAGCTGTGGTGCACCACCTCGTTGCGCGGACTGACCGGCGGCAATCTGACGGTCAAGGTGCTGGACGAAGGCGTGCATTCGGGCGATGCCTCCGGCGTGGTCCCCTCCAGTTTCCGGCTACTGCGCCAGCTGCTGTCGCGTATCGAGGATGAGACCAGCGGCCGCATCCTGCTCGAGGATCTGCATGTGGAAGTGCCGGCCGAGCGCCTGGAACAGGCCAAGCGCGCGGCCGAAGTGGTCGATACCGCGATCTTCGACAAGTTCCCGCTGGTCGAGGGGCTGCACCCGATGAGCGAGGATCTGACCGAGCTGGTGCTCAACCGCACCTGGCGCCCAGCCTTGTCGGTCACCGGCGCCGGCGGCATGCCGTCGCTGGAATCGGCCGGCAACGTGCTGCGCCCGCAGACAGCGGTGAAGTTGTCGCTACGGCTTCCCCCCACCGCCGACGGCAAACGTAGCGGCGAATTGCTCAAGCAGGCACTGCTGCGCGATCCACCCAATGGTGCACAGGTCACCCTGGAGTTGGAAAAGGCTTCTTCCGGCTGGAACGCGCCCGCGATGGCGGCGTGGTTGGCAAGCGCCATCGACGACGCCAGCCAGGCATTCTTCGGCAAGCCAGCGATGTATATGGGCGAAGGCGGCTCGATTCCGTTCATGGGCATGCTTGGCGAGAAGTTCCCGGGCGCCCAGTTCATGATCACCGGCGTACTCGGCCCGCATTCCAATGCGCATGGCCCCAACGAGTTCCTGCACATCCCGATGGGCAAGCGTGTCACCGCCTGCGTATCGAAGGTAATCGCCGAGCACCATGCCGCCTGCCTGCGCGGCGAAACCAGCGGATCGCCGGTCGCTGCCGACAGCGGAACCCGCCACGGCGATCACGGTTGCTGCTGAGCGGCGTGAATCGGAAACCGGGCGACGCAGGCCGACCACCGTCGCTGCGTCGATTCCACAATCGCGTAATGCTAGTCTGCTGCCCTCTCAACCAAACCTGATCCAATGAACGGACTTTTCGGTAGCAGCAGCTGGCTTTACATCATCCTGGTCGGCTTCGTGGTCGGCCTGCTGGCCCGCTTTTTCACCCCCGGCACCCAACGTCTGGGCTGCCTGCTGACGATTGCGCTGGGCGTCGTCGGCGCCGTGTTGGCCGGATGGTTCGGCCAGTACATGGGCTGGTACTCGGCCGGCCAGCCCGCCGGTTTCGTCGGCGCCTTGCTCGGCGCAGTGGCCATCCTGGTCCTGCTGCGGCTGATCAGCGGCAAACGCTGATCCGCCGATGCGTTCGTACCTGGCGTGCCGTTTGACGGCGGCGGCCTCCCTTGTACCCGTCCGTTCGATCCGATGACCGAAAACGCCACAGAATCCCCTCGCGATCTCCAGCGACTTCAGTGGACCCGCATCGCGCTGGCCGATCCGCAGGCCACATTGCAGCGCGCCTCGGTCGATGCCGGCTTCCGCAGCTACTGGCGCAGTGCCGGCAGCAGCGGCAGCCATGTCGTGATGGACTCGCCGCCCGCCCTGGAAGATCCAAGGCCGTGGCTCAACATGCGCCAAGTGCTGGCAGACGGCGGCGTGCGCGTACCGCAGGTGATCGCCCAGGATCTGGACGCGGGCTTGCTGTTGCTGGAAGACCTCGGCACGCCAACGCTGGCGCAGGCCCTGACGCCTGACAATGCCGATGCGCTTTTCGATGCCGCACTGGAACAACTGCTGAAATTGCAGCGCATCGCACCGCCGAACGGCATCGGCGAGTTCGGCGCGAGCTTGCTGCAACGCGACGCCGGCCTATTCGAGGAATGGTTCCTCGGCCGCCACCTCGGCATCACCCTGGGTCGCGACGACAGCCAGCGGTTGCAGCAATTGCAACAGCAACTGATGGACAACGCGCTGGCCCAACCGCGCGTATTGACCCACCGCGATTTCATGCCGCGCAATCTGATGCCGGTGGCCGATGGCCCGGCGGTGCTGGACTTCCAGGACTGCGTGATCGGCCCGGTCGCCTACGATGCCATCAGCCTGTTCAAGGACACTTCGGTGAGCTGGCCGCTGGAACGCGTGGACGGCTGGCTGGCGCGCTATCACGCGCGCGCCAGCGCCGCAGGCATCCCGGTGCCGCCGCTGGAACGTTTCCTGCGCGATGCGGACTGGATGGGCGTACAGCGCCACCTCAAGAACCTGGGCATTTTCTCGCGCCTGAGTTATCGCGATGGCAAGCACTGGTACCTGGACAACGTGCCGCGCTTCATCGCCTATCTTGATCAGGTGGTGCCGCGCTATCCCGAGCTGCAAGCGTTGGCGCATCTGCTGGAAACCCGGATCAAACCCGCGCTCGCTGCCGACGCCTCGGCCGCTCGCGCATGAAGGCATTGATCTTCGCCGCCGGCCTGGGCGAACGCATGCGGCCGCTGACCGATCACACGCCCAAACCGCTGCTGCACGTGGGCGGCCAGGCGCTGATCGTATGGCACCTGCGCCGGCTGGCCGCACTCGGCATCGGCGAGGTGGTGATCAACACCTCGTGGCTGGCCGCTCGATTCCCGCAGACACTGGGCGATGGCAGCGGCTACGGCGTGAAAATCGCTTATTCGTTCGAAGGCGACACGCCACTGGAAACCGGTGGCGGCATGCAGCATGCGTTGCCGTTGCTGGGCGGCGCACCGTTCCTGGCGATCAACGGCGACATCTGGAGCGACTTCGATCTGGCCCGGCTACCGCGCGAACCGGTCGGCGACGCGCATTTGGTATTGGTCGACAATCCGCTGCACCACCTTCGAGGCGACTTCACCCTGTACCCCGATGGACAGGTCGGCGACCGCGTTGAAGGCCTGGATGCGCTTACCTTCTCCGGCATCGGGGTTTACCGCCCTTCGCTGCTGCGGCAGTGGCAAGACGTGATCGGCAATACCCCGGGCGCGAATGCCGCGCCCCCCCGCTTTCCGTTGGCGCCGCTACTGCGCGCGGCGATGGCGCGGCACGCGGTCAGCGGCGAACACCATCGGGGCGAGTGGACGGATGTAGGCACCCCGGCACGTCTGCGCCAGCTGGACGAACGCCTGCGCGGCCCGGAAGCCTGAACCGTGCGTCAGCGCCTGCCTGCGTCGTCCAGCACCCGTCGCAGGAACGGCACGGTGATGCGGCGTTGCGCCGCCAACGACTCGCGGTCCAACCGATCCAGCAACGCAACCAGGCCGGTCAGTTCGCGGTCGGTGTGAATCAGCAGCCAGTCGATCGCCGCATCATCCAGCGCCAACCCTCGCCGCTGCGCACGATCGCGCAAAACCGCTGCACGGCCCACATCATCCAGCGATGGCAGCGTGAAGCGAATGCATTGCGACAACCGCGAACGCAGGTCCGGCAGCACCAGTTCCAGGCGGTCGGGCATCGCGCGTGCGGTATACAACAGGGTGATCCCGGCGGCGCGCGCACGATTATGGAAATCGAACAGTGCCACCTCGTCGTCGCGGTTGCCGGCAATCGCTTCCAGGCCGTCCAGCGCCACCACCTCACGCCCCTCGAACGCCTCCAGCGCATCGCGCAGGCGGCCTGTCGCCGCCTGTAGCGGCAGATAGGCGGGGGCCCGCGCCACCTGCTCGGCGGCCGCGCACAGCGACAGGGCCAGGTGAGTCTTGCCACTACCGGCCGGTCCGGCCAGGTAGATCCAGTCGGCAAGCTGGCCGACCGCGATCGCCTGTAATTGCGCAACCAATCCATCCGGGGCAGCCACGTAACTTTCGAAGCGCTGGTCGGGCGGATAGCGCAGCGCCAGCGGCAGTTGCGGCACACTCACGGGCGATCCAGGTCCTTCGATGCATCGACGATCAGCCCCGGCTCGCCGCCATACAGCTCGCTGTTGGTATAGCGATCGTGCGCGTAGCGAAACAGCACGTTGGCCACCGCCGCCACCGGCAATGCCAGCAGCATGCCGAGAAAACCGAACAACTGGCCGCCGGCCATCACCGCGAAGATCACCGCCACCGGATGCAAGCCGATCTTGTCGCCGACGATGCGCGGGGTCAGCACGTAGCTCTCCAGCAGTTGGCCGACGGTGAACACCACCGCCACGCCGATCAGCAATTTCAGATCAAAGCCTTGCGCCTGCACCAAGGCGGCAAGCACCGCCAGCACGATGCCGGTGGTCGCTCCCAGGTAGGGAATGAAGCTGATCAACCCGGCCACGATGCCGATCAACAGACCGAGCTTGAGCCCGATCAGCGACAGACCGGCGGCATAGACCACACCCAGTGCCAGCATTACCAGGAACTGGCCCCGGATGAAAGCACCCAGCACGTCGTTGGATTCCTGCGCCAGGGCGCTGACCGTGCCGATGTACTTGCGCGGGATCACCGCCGCCACGCGCTCGACCAGCTTGTCCCAGTCGCGCAGGAAGTAGAACGTGAGCAGTGGCACCAGGGCGATATTGATCACCCAGGCGACCATCGCAAAACCCGAGCGCGACACGTAGCCGAAGAAGGTCTTGGCCGCGCCACCGGCCTGCTGCCAGTGCGCGCGCACTAATTCGATCAACCGCGCCGGATCCAGCCAGCCCATCAGCGCCAGCCCGGTCTTCTGCTCGACCCACGGTATCGCGATGCCGATCGCCCAGTCACGTATCTGCGGCAGCGCCTCGATCAAGGTCATGATCTGGCGCTCGATCATCGGCACCAGCAGCATCAGCGCCAGTGCCACCAACAGCAGCATCAGCACGAACACCAGGGCGACGGCGATGTTTCGCGAGCGGGTGGCGCGCTCCAGGCGATCCACCAGCGGATCGCCGGCCCAGCCCAGCAGCAATGCAAGCACGAACGGGGTCAGCACCGGCGCCAGCAGCCAGACCACCCAGAACACCACCGCGCACAACGCCCCCCACTTCAGGCGACGCAGGAATTGGGCAATCTCAGCTTCCGGGGACAAATTCATTTGAGGCGATACTCCGCGTGCTCGTTTTCCAGAACAACCGGGCCCTCGGCCGGCGCGTTCACCACCTCCACCGGGCTGTTGTCTCCCAGCAAGCGATTGAAGCCGGGAATCCCGGTCAACAGGTCGAGATCGAGCTCCAGCCGCTCGCCCGAGGCCGCCACCGGACGGATACCGCGCACCACCGCCACGCCTTGCAGGGCGGCGGACAGGCGCAGATAGTCGTCGGCACTGCGGATGCCAGTGAACACGGCGCGATAGATGCCAGGCACGCCGCTGTCCACGCGCTTGGCGTAGCGTTTGACCAGTGCATCGGCGGCACCGTCCGCACCGCTGGCGATCGTCCGACGCGGGTCGTCGTTACTGCTCGACCAGCTCGACAGCACCTTGCCGTTATCGATGAAGGTCCAGTCTGCGGTCCACCCGCCGTTGCCACGGTAGAGCTTGCCGACCAACTGCATCGGCGGGCTGTAGCGCGCCGATGCACGCGCGATCGCCGCCGTGTCCTGACGCCAGATCGCGCCCACCAGCGCCTGTTCGGCCGCGCCACCGCCGGGCAGGCCGAGGCGATAGCCGCGCTCGATCGCGCGATCGAGCGCGCTGCGAGCGGCATTGGCCTGCGCCACACCGACCAGGCGCGGGCCGCTGCCATCGTCGATCGCCAGCCACAGGACCGGCTTGGGCCGGGGTTGCGGCCACACCGGCAGACCCAGCGCCGTCACCAGCCCATCCACGTCCGCCTGCCGGAAGCGCGCCACCAGCGTAGTGCGGAAGGTTGCCGCGCCCGAGGGAGAGCTGCCCTCGTCCTGGCGGTAGTCGTAGCTGTCCACGTAGTTGCCGGCCCCGCGCAGTGCCTGCGCCACGCCCGGACGCGACGTGACGTTGCGCTCGCCGGCCAGCTTGCCGAGCACGATGCCCAGCGCGCGGGCCAGCGCCCCCGGGCGATCACCTTCGCTCTGGCTGTTGACCGCCACCTCGGCTTCATAGGTTCCCTGGGCCTTGGCGACATCGCCTTCGGTACGCAGATCGGCCTGGGCAAAGGCCGGAGCGATGGACAAGCCACCCGCGAGGGCGAAGAAAAGGACAAGACTGCAGCGCATTGAAGGTTCCGTTACTCGGCGTATCCGAGGGAATTGTTGCCCGAATGCGGCCTGGGCGCCAATGCGGCCTGCTAAAATCTTCGCCTCATCCGCAAAAGCAGCCGCCTGTGACCCGCCAATCGCCTTCTGCTCCCTCGCCCCTGACCTACCGCGACGCCGGTGTCGACATCGATGCAGGCAACGCGCTGGTCGAGCGCATCAAGCCGCTGGTCAAGCGCAGCTTCCGCCCCGAAGTAATGGGGGGACTGGGCGGGTTCGGCGCCCTGTTCGACCTGTCCGGCAAGTACCGCGAGCCGGTGCTGGTGTCTGGGACCGACGGCGTCGGCACCAAGCTGAAGCTGGCCCAGCAGCTGAACCGCCACGACACCATCGGCATCGACCTGGTCGGCATGTGCGTCAACGACGTGCTGGTCCAGGGAGCCGAGCCGCTGTTCTTCCTGGATTACTTCGCCACCGGCAAGCTGAACGTGGATATCGCCGCAGCCGTCGTCGGCGGCATCGCCCGAGGCTGCGAGCTGGCTGGCTGTGCGCTGATCGGCGGCGAAACCGCCGAAATGCCGGACATGTACCCGCCGGGCGAATACGACCTGGCCGGCTTCACCGTCGGCGCGGTGGAGAAGTCGCAATTGCTCGACGGTGCGCAGGTGCGCCAGGGCGACGTATTGATCGGCCTGGCCTCCTCTGGCCCGCATTCCAACGGCTACTCGCTGATCCGCCGCATCTACGAGCGCGCCGGCTCGCCCGCCGAGCTGGATCTGGGCGGGGTGAAACTGATCGATGCCTTGATGGCGCCGACCGCGCTGTACGTCAAGCCGATCCTGTCGCTGCTCAAGTCGCATGGCGCCGCGATCCACGCGATGGCCCACGTCACCGGCGGCGGCCTGACCGAAAACATCATCCGCGTCATCCCTGATGGCCTGGGCCTGGACATCGATGCCAGCGCCTGGACGCTGCCGCCGATATTCGCCTGGCTGCAGCGCGAAGGCGCGGTGACCGACAGCGAGATGTGGCGCACCTTCAATTGCGGGATCGGCTTCGTGCTGGTCGCCGCGCCCGACCAGGCAGTCGCACTGGAACAGGCCCTGGACGCACTGGCGCTGGCGCACTGGCGGATCGGCGAGGTCGCCGCCGCAGAAGGCGAAGAACGCGTCCGCATCGGCTGAGCCGCCCGCATGATGGCCAAGGCCTCGTTCAACCTGGCAACGCGTCCATGACCGCACGCATCGCCGTCCTGGCCTCCGGACGCGGCAGCAATCTCCAGGCCATTATGGAGGCCATCGCCGAGGGCCGGCTGGAGGCCGACGTGGTCGGCGTGTTCTCCGACCGGCCCGAGGCCACGGCGCTGAGCAAGGTCGCCAGCTCGCGCCGCTGGGCAGCCTCTCCACGCGACTTTGCGAGCCGCGCGGCCTTCGACGCCGCCCTGGGCGATGCGATCGCCGCAGTCACGCCCGACTGGGTAGTCTGCGCCGGCTACATGCGCATCCTTGGCGAGGACCTGGTCCGCCGCTTCAGTGGCCGCATGATCAACATCCACCCGTCGCTGCTGCCCAAACACCGTGGCCTGGATACGCACGCGCGGGCGCTGGAGGCGGGCGACCTCGAGCATGGCGCCAGCGTGCACCTGGTGGTGCCCGAACTCGATGCCGGCGCGGTGATCGCCCAGGCCGCCGTGCCGGTCCAGTCCAGCGACACCGCGGCCACCCTCGCCGCCCGGGTGCTCGAACGCGAACATCCGCTGCTGATCGCCACCTTGCAGTTGCTCACCGCAGGCCGCGTGTATGAACGCGGCGCCACGATCCATCTCGACGGTCAGTGCCTATTTACGCCACTGCGTCTAGATTCGGCAGGACACCTCTCGCCCTGAACACGGATACATCGCATTGATCCGGTTTCCGGCATCCTTGGACCTTCGCTCTGGTTGGCAACGCATGAACAGCGTCCTGCTGAAAATGGTCCTGCTCACCGCCTTTACGCTGATTCCGGTCAGCAACGGCCGTGCCCAGGACGCCGCTTCTGCAGCCGCGCCGCCACCGGTCGCGCCACCGGTCGCGGCACCGTTGGCGGCGGCCGAGTGGACGCCGCCAGCACTGCAACCGTTCGTTGCCACCTACCAAGCCTTCTACCGGGGCAAGGAAGCCGGTGACGCCACTTTGCAGGTCCTGCACAGCGATGGCGGCCAGTGGCGCGTGGACATGGCCGTGCGTGGCCGCAAGGGCTTTGCCAGCATCCTGGGCCTGAACCTGGAACAGAGTACGGTGTTCCGTATCGACGGCAACACCTATGTGCCATTGACCCAGAGCACGGTCAAGAAGGCGCTGTTGTTCGGCAAGAAGGTCGTCGGTACCTATGACTGGAACGCCGGCAACGCGCAATGGCAGGGCGATCTGAAGAAAGAACGGCGCCAGCCGATCCCGCTGCAACCGGGTGACCAGAGCGCGCTGCTACTGAACCTGTCGCTGATGCGCGATGCGCGGCCGGGCGGCGACCTGAGTTATCGCTACGTGGACGTGGGGCGCATCCGCCAGTACGCCTATCGCGCCGCCGAAGCCACCGAGAACGTGCAGGTAGGCGATCTCAGCTACGACGCCCTGCGCGTGTATCGCGTCAACGGCGGCGACAACGAAACCATCATCTGGATCGCCAACGGGGTCCCTACCCCGGTACGCATCCTGCAACGAGACAAAGGCGAGGATCAGGTCGATCTGCGCCTGGTCGAATATAAAGGAGCCTGAGCCATGAACAGAATTTCCCGCCCACTGTCCCTTCTGAGCGCCGCAGCACTGGCACTGTCCGCCGTGCCGGCACTGGCGATCCAGCCGTTCCAGGCCAACTACCAGGCCAACTACATGGGCATGCTGGGCGACGCCGTGATGACGGTGAGCGCCGCTGGCAACGACCAGTGGACCTACACCCTGACCATCAAGAACCAACTGGCCGACCTGAGCCAGAACACCGTGTTCGAAGAACACAATGGCACGTTGCGCCCTCTCACCAGCAACGACAAATCCACGTTCGTGATGAAAAAGCGCAACGTCGATGCCAAGTACGACTGGAACAGCGGGCAGGCCACCTGGAGCGGCAGCGTCAAGCCCGAGCGGCGTGGGCCGGTAAAGCTGCAGGCGGGCGACATGGACGCACTGCTGATCAACCTCGCCATTGCCCGTGACGTCAGCGCCGGCAAGCCGCTCAACTACCGCATGGTCGACGAAGGCCGGATCAAGCCGATGAGCTACAAGATCGTCGGCAAGGAAAACATCACCGTCAACGGCGAGCAGAAGCAGGCGACCAAGGTCTCGCGCACCGACGGCAACAAGGAACTGATCGCCTGGGTGGTACCGAACCTTCCGGTGCCGGCCCGGTTGCTGCAGCGCGAGGATGGCCACGACGCCCTGGACCTTACCATCAAGTCGCTGCGCTGACCCTGCCCGCATGCCTGCCTCCTGGCCCGCGCGTTGCGTACGGGCCAGGAGGCAGACGGGTCGACCATCGCAGGCAGTACCGGCAGTATCGGCCGTTCCAACCCACCGCCACCTACTGCAATCGACGCGACTACTTGTCCTCGGCGGAGCTGAATACGGTCTTGCAGTCCACGCGGATCTGTTGCCCGCTGCTACGCCAGTAGAACTGGCTGCAACGGCGCTTGCCGTCGACGGTCTTCTTCACCGCCACCGCGTAGAACGCCTGCGCGATTTCGTTGCGGCTCACGGTGGCATCGCCATTCCAGTCCATGTCGCGGGTTTCCACGCCCTGGGTGATCGCCATGCCTGCATGCCAGGCGTAGCCGAGCCAGCCCAGGATCAGCAGCATCACCACCGCCAGCGTTTTGCGCCGCGCGGTGAAGCGCCCGCGCAGGATCATGCTTCTCGCCGGATGGTCGCGCCCAGCGCCCCCAGCTTCTCCTCGATGTTTTCGTAGCCACGATCCAGGTGGTAGATGCGGTCGATGCTGGTGTCGCCCTCGGCAACCAGGCCTGCCAGGATCAACGACGCCGACGCGCGCAGATCGGTGGCCATCACCGGCGCTCCACTGAGCTGTTCGGCGCCACGCACGATCGCGGTATGCCCTTCGATCTGGATGTCGGCGCCCAGGCGCAAAAGCTCGTTGACGTGCATGAAGCGGTTTTCGAAGATCGTCTCGTTGATCACCCCAACGCCATCGGCCACGCAGTTGAGCGCCATGAACTGCGCCTGCATGTCGGTGGGAAACGCCGGATACGGCGCCGTGGTCAGGCTCACCGCACGCGGGCGCCGGCCCTTCATGTCCAGGGTGATGCTGTCGCCCTCCACCACAATCTCGGCGCCGGCCTCGACCAGCTTGTCGAGTACCGCATCCAGGGTCTGCGGACGCGCGCGGCGCACGGTGACGCGGCCGCCGGTCATCGCTGCGGCCACCAGGAAGGTACCGGTCTCGATCCGGTCCGGCAGTACCGCATGGCGACCACCGTTCAGGCGCTCCACCCCCTGCACCACGATCCGCGGCGTGCCAGCGCCCTCGATCTGCGCACCCAGCGCAATCAGGCAATCGGCCAGGTCGATGACCTCCGGCTCCATCGCCGCGTTCTCCAGAACCGTGGTGCCTTCGGCCAACACGGCGGCCATCAACACGTTCTCGGTGCCGGTGACGCTGACCATATCGAACACGTAGCGCCCCCCCTTCAAACGACCATTGCTGGAGGCCTTGATGTAGCCGTTCTCCACGCTGATCTCCGCACCCAGAGCCTGCAAGCCCTTGATGTGCTGATCCACCGGGCGCGAGCCGATCGCGCAGCCGCCTGGCAGCGACACTTCGGCCGCTCCATGCTTGGCCAGCAGCGGCCCCAGCACCAGGATCGACGCGCGCATGGTCTTTACCAGTTCGTACGGCGCCACATGTTGATTGACGGGGCGCGGATCGACCACGATCGAACTTCCCTTGGCCAGCGTGCCCTCGTCGAGACTGACTTCCGCACCCAGTTCGCTGAGCAGCTTCACCGTGGTGATCACGTCGTGCAAATGCGGCACGTTGGTGATTTCCACCGGCGCATCGGCCAGCAGCGTGGCGCACAGGATGGGGAGCACGGCGTTCTTGGCGCCGGAGATATTGACTTCACCGTGCAGCGCTTTGCCGCCGGTCACTACGATTTTGGCCATGAGGGATCGCGAAGAAGGATTTGAAAGGAAGGAGCGAAGCTGGGCCGTCACGGCTCAGGCTTCGTCAGGAGTGACGGTCTTCAGCTGCAGCGCGTGGATCGCGCCGCCCATCAGTTCGCCCAGGGTGGCGTAGACCATGCGGTGGCGGGCCAGCGGCAGCTTGCCGCGAAAGGCCTCGCAGACCACGGTGGCCTCGAAATGCACGCCATCGTCGCCCTGTACCTCGGCACGGGCCTGCGGCAGGCCGGATTCGATGAGTTTACGGATGGTTTCGGCGTCCAACGGGCTTTCCTAATAAAATGTGCGGCCATTCTACCCTTCGACCGAGCCCCGCATGGCCGTATCGCCGCTGTCCCCAGACGCTGTCAGCACCGCCGGCCTGATCGCCAGCGGCCGTCGCGTCGTGGAAATCGAGCAGCACGCATTGGCCACGGTCGGCGCCCGCATCGGCGACGACTTCGCTGCAGCGTGCCGCCTGGTGCTGGCCTCGCGGGGACGCGTGGTAACGATCGGGATGGGCAAGTCCGGGCATATTGCGCGCAAGATCGCCGCGACCCTGGCCTCGACCGGCACCCCGGCCTTCTTCGTGCACCCGGGCGAAGCCGGCCATGGCGACCTGGGCATGATCACCGAAGCCGACGTGGTGCTGGCGCTGTCCTACTCGGGCGAATCCGATGAAGTGCTGATGCTGTTGCCGACGCTCAAGCGCCAGGGCAATCCGATCATCGCGATGACCGGGCGTCCACAATCCAGCCTGGCCCGCGCCTCCGACGCCCACCTGGACGTCAGCGTGCCTACCGAGGCCTGCCCGCTGGAGCTGGCCCCCACCTCCAGTACCACCGCCTCGTTGGCGATCGGCGACGCACTGGCGGTGGCGCTGCTGGACGCGCGCGGCTTCACCGCCGACGATTTCGCACGCTCGCATCCGGCCGGTAGCCTGGGACGGCGCCTGTTGCTGCACATCACCGACGTGATGCACAGCGGCGAGGAGCTGCCCCGCGTGCGCGAAGACGCCAGCCTGAGCGAGGCGCTGATGGAAATGAGCCGCAAGCGCCTCGGCATGACCGCCGTGGTGGACGCACAGGACCGCCTGGTCGGCCTGTTCACCGACGGCGACCTGCGCCGCGCCCTGGACAGCGACATCGACGTGCGCAGCGCCCGCATCGCCGAGGTCATGACCCGCCACCCGCGCACCATCGGCGCCGACCAGCTGGCGGCCGAGGCGGCGCGACTGATGGAGACGCACAAGATCACCGGCTTGATCGTGGTCGATGGCCAGCAACGCGCGGTCGGTGCGTTGAACATTCATGACCTGTTGCGCGCCAAGGTGGTTTAACTCGCTCAACACCGTTGTCGGATCATCCCTCCCCTCGCCCCTGCCCACCGCCCAATGCCCTATTCGCCTCTGCACGATCTTCCCGCCGGCCTGGCCGCACGCGCCGCCCGCATCCGGCTGGCCTGCTTCGACGTCGATGGCACCTTGACCGACGGTCGCTTGTACTACGACTACGCCGGCAACGAGAGCAAGGCATTCAGCGTGCTCGATGGCCAGGGTCTGAAGCAGCTCGAGCATGCCGGCATCCACGTTGCGCTGATCACCGCGCGCGCCAGCCTGTCGGCGGAAAAACGGGGCCAGGACCTGGGATTGCACGTGCAGATCGGTGTGCGCAATAAGCGCACCGCCGTGGAGGCACTGTGCGAGCAGCATGCAGTCGGGCTGGATGAGGTGCTGTTCATGGGCGATGACCTGCCCGACCTGCCGGCGCTGCTGGCGGTGGGGCTACCGGTGGCGCCGGCCAATGCGCATCCCTGGATCGCCGAGCGGGTACAGTGGCATACCCGCGCCCGTGGCGGCGAAGGCGCCGCACGTGAAGTCTGCGACGTGCTGCTGGCCGCACAGGGCAAGGTCGACGCACTCCTACAGAGGTTTTCCGAATGAATTGGCGTACCACGATAGGTGGCGTGCTGTTGCTGGCCGCGATCGTCAGCGCCTGGTCGGCCTGGCGCCAGCGCAAGCCTGCCGACGTCGCCGCCCAGGACGATGCGAAGACCGACTACGTGCTGCACGACTTCGAGCTGATCGCGCTGGACAAGACCACCGGCAAGGAATCGCTGGTGCTGCGCGCCCCGGAAATGCATCGCAACCGCGCCGACCAGACCTCGGACATCACGACGCCGTTGTTCTTGTTGCCCGACAACGGCGGCCTGCAATGGACCCTGCGCGCACAGACCGGCTGGCTCAGCCCCGAGGGCGACGAACTGCGCCTGCGCGGCGACGTCGAGGGCGACAGCCCGGTGGCCCCTGGCGTGGTGCCGACCACCTTCCGGACCCAGAGCCTGAACGTGTTCCCGCAGCAGAACCTGGCCAAGACCGCTGACGCGGTCAGCATGACCCGGCCGGGTATCATGCAGGCAGGCGTCGGCTTCGAAGCCAACCTCAAGAACAAGCAGTACAAGCTACTTTCCAAGGTCAAGACCCGCTATGAACCGAATGCTGCCCGCTAAGCTCGCGCTGATCGCCCTGCTGCTGCCCGCAGCGGCCATGGCCAAGACCTCCGATCGCAACCAGCCGATGACGATCGACTCGACCGCCCAGGAAGGCGACATGCTCAGCGACAACGGCAAGGTCCGCTTCAGCGGCAATGTCGTGATCACACAGGGCACGCTGGAAATCCATGCCGACACCGCCGACATCTTCCAGAAGAACGGCCAGACCGACCGGGTCGTGCTGCACGGCAAGCAGGCCACGCTCAAGCAGCAGATGGACGACGGCTCGACCATGAACGGCGTGGCCGACAACATCGAGTACAAGGTGGCCGACGAGATCATCATCCTGACCGGCAACTACTCGGTGACCTCGCCC
Source organism: Lysobacterales bacterium (assembly GCA_015655035.1). Taxonomy (GTDB): domain Bacteria; phylum Pseudomonadota; class Gammaproteobacteria; order Xanthomonadales; family Xanthomonadaceae; genus JAATFS01. The sequence continues at coordinate 15,334 of JAATFS010000069.1, forward strand.
AAGGGCACCAATGCCGGCCAGCGCATGGTCTACAACACCAAGACCGGCAATATGCAGAGCGGCGGCGACGGTAGCCGCGTGCGCACCGTGATCCAGCCGAAGAATCCGGCTGCCGCTTCGCAGGAGAAGAAGTAATGCTTGTCGCCACCGGCCTGCGCAAGAAGTACAAGCAGCGCGAAGTCGTCAAGGAATTCGGGTTGACGCTGGAGGCCGGCGAGGTGGTCGGCCTGCTCGGTCCCAACGGCGCCGGCAAGACCACCTGCTTCTACATGATCGTGGGATTGGTGGAGGCCGATGCCGGCCGGATCGAGCTGGACGGCCGCGACATCACCGCCGACCCGATGTACAGCCGCGCCAAACTCGGCGTGGGCTACCTGCCGCAGGAGCCCTCGGTGTTCCGCAAGCTGACGGTGTCCGACAACATCCGGCTGGTGCTGGAACTGCGCGACGACCTGCCCGATGCCGAGGCACAGGAACGCGAATTGGCCTCTCTGCTGGACGAATTGCAGATCACCCACGTCGCCGACCAGTTGGGTGCCAGCCTCTCCGGCGGCGAGCGCCGCCGTTGCGAAATCGCTCGCGCCCTGGCGGCCAAACCGCGCATGATGCTGCTCGACGAACCCTTCGCCGGCGTCGACCCGATTTCGGTCGGCGAGATCCAGCGCATCGTCACCCACCTCAAGGACCGTGGCATCGGCGTACTGATCACCGACCACAACGTGCGCGAGACCTTGGGAATCTGCGACCGCGCGTATATCCTCGCCGAGGGCACCGTACTGGCGCAGGGGGCGCCGGACGCCATACTCTCCAACCCCGAGGTGCGGCGCGTCTACCTGGGAGAGACCTTCCGTCTCTGATCGGCAGGCCGCTGAGCCCGTCATCATCCCGAGCAGGCCGCGCCAGATGCGTGGGCGGGAGGATGACAGACCCGAAGGCGCCACTCGTTCAGGATATACATGAAGGCTCGGCTGCAGACATCGATGGGGCAACAGCTGGTGATGACACCCCAGCTGCGCCAGGCCATCAAGCTGCTGCAGATGTCGACGACCGAGCTGGAACTGGAGATCGCCGAGGCGGTCGAGACAAATCCGCTGCTGGAATGGGCCGAAGAAGTAGTCCCTACCATCAGCCAGGACGGGCGCGAGCCCGCCGAAGGCAGCAGCGACGAGCAGGCCACCGGACCAGACAACCCGGCCGAGCATGCCGACGACTGGCCCCCTGGGGAAACCGACTGGAGGTCGGGAGGCAGCGGCGGGTACGACGACGAGTTGGGCAGCGCCGCCGAACGCGTGGCCGAAACCGAGAGCCTGGCCGACCACCTGCTGTGGCAACTGCATCTGTCGCATCTGTCCCCGCGCGACCGCAAGATCGGCGCGACCCTGATCGACGCGCTGGACGAGGATGGCTACCTGCGCGAGCCGCTGAGCGGCATTGCCGAAACCCTGGCCCCGGAACTGGTGGCCGACGAGACCGAAATCCTCACCGTGCTGCACCAGGTGCAACGCTTCGATCCGGTCGGCATCGCCGCGCGCTCGCTGGGCGAGTGTCTGACCCTGCAACTGGACGTACTCGCCGCCGACACCCGCGGCCGTGCACTGGCGCTACAGATCGTCGCAGGCCCCCTGGATCGGTTGCCGCGCACCGGCGTGGCCGGCCTGGCCCATGAGCTGAAGCGGCCGCAGGCCCAGGTCGAGGAAGCGGTGCAACTGGTGCGGTCACTGGACCCACGGCCGGGCAAGCAGATCGGCGAGATGGCGGCCGATACCTATGTCGTGCCCGACTGCGTGATCTGGCGCCAGCGCGGGATCTGGCACGCCGCGCTGGCCGGGCGTTCGCAGCCCAGGATCACCATTCACCGGGGCTACGAGCAGATGATCCGCAGCTGCGGCGAGGCCGATGCCGGCTATCTGCGCACCCAACTGCAAGAAGCGCGCTGGCTTCTCAAGAGCGTGGAGGCGCGCGGCGAGACGCTGCTGAAGGTCGTGCGCAGCCTGCTGCGACAGCAGGCCGGCTTCCTGGAATTTGGCGAACAGGCGCTGCGCCCGCTCACCCTGCGCGAGATCGCCGGCGAACTGGGCCTGCACGAGTCCACGATCTCCCGCGCCATCGCCCGTAAATACGTGCGCACCCCGCGCGGCACCATCCCGTTGCGCTCCTTCTTCGCCTCCGGTATCGACACCGACAGCGGCGGGGAGGCCTCCAGCACGGCTATTCAGGCAATGATCCGGCAGTTGATCGATGCCGAGAACCCGCGCAAGCCGCTTTCTGACGCCAAGCTTGCCGGCTTGCTGAAAACCTCCGGCGTACCAGTAGCGCGACGCACCGTTGCGAAGTATCGTGAAGCCATGAACATCTCCGCCTCCCACGAGCGAGTACGTATCGCCTGAGTCGAGTCCTCCGCAATAACCGGCATCTTCGTGCCGGGGATCCGCTGGGAACGGGATGTTCATTGGTCCACTGAAACCAATGGAGGTATACGATGCGTATCGAGACGTATGGCCAGCAGGTAGAAGTCACGCCCGCGTTGCGTGAATATGTGGAAACCAAGCTGCAGCGCGTGCAGCGCCATTTCGACCAGCACTGTGAAGTCCGTACTCAGCTGGCGTTGCGCAAACCCGATCATCACGTCGTGGCCACGGTCAATCTCCCCGGCCGCACCCTCCATGCCGACGCCAGCGCAGCGACCATGTACGCGGCGATCGACCTGCTCGCCGACAAGCTCGACCGGCTGGTGCTCAAACACAAGGAGAAGAAATGTGACCACCACGCGCGCGAGGTGCGCGACAATCTGGCGTGACGCTCCTTGCTTGATTAGCTCATGCCCTTGACCGACCTCATGGCGGCCGTGCGCACCTTGGTGTCGCCGGCCGCCGATCGCAATACCGTTCTACGCACCGCCGCCGACTTGCTCTCCTGTCAGCAGGCAGGTGCCAGCGAGCTTTTCGACAGTCTTTGCGAGCGCGAAGCACTGGGCAGTACCGCCATCGGCCATGGCATTGCCATCCCGCATGGCCGCTCCCCTACCCTCACCGAGCCGCGTGGCGCCCTGATGCGCCTGCAAACGCCTGTCGACTTCGGCGGCGATGCCCCGGTGGACCTGGTTTTCGCGATGGCCGTGCCCGCGCACTACACCCACCAGCACCTGATGTTGCTGTCCGAGTTGGCCGAACAGTTTTCGGACCCCGCGTTCCGGCAGCAGCTACGCGAAGCGGCCGATGCGCCGGCGTTGTTCGAGCTGTTGCTGCAGCCACCTCAATCACGGGCCAGTGCCGCATGAATACCAGCATCACCGCGCGCGAACTGTTCGACCAGCAGCGCGAGAAACTCGCCCTGCGCTGGATCGCCGGGCAAAAAGGCGGCGACCGCGAACTGGAAGCCGGCGACACCATCTCGCGCCGGCCGTCGCTGGCCGGCTATCTCAATGCCATCTACCCCAACAAGGTGCAGATTCTGGGCACCGAGGAACTGTCCTGGCTGGATTCGCTGGAACCGCGCCAGCGCTGGGAAACGATCCAGAAGATCGTCCTGCGCGGCCAGCCACTGGCACTGGTGATCAGCAAGAACCAGTCCTGCCCGGAAGACCTGCGCGCGGCCGCCGAAGAAGCCAACACCCCCTTGTGGATCTCGCCCAAACGCGGCCATGAACTGCTCAACCATCTGTCCTACCACCTGGCTCGCACGCTGGCGCCACGGGTCACGCTGCATGGCGTATTCATCGAGATCTACTCGATCGGCGTGCTGATCACCGGCGAAGCCGGCTCTGGCAAGAGCGAGCTGGCACTGGAACTGCTCAGCCGTGGTCATCGCCTTGTCGCCGACGACGCGCCAGAATTTACTCAGATCGCCCCGGACGTACTCGATGGCACCTGCCCGGAACTGCTGCAGGATCTGCTCGAAGTGCGTGGCCTGGGCGTGCTCAACGTCCGCGACATGTTCGGCGACACTGCGGTGAAGAAGAACAAGTACCTGCGCCTGATCGTGCACCTGACCCGACCGATGACCGAACCCAAACCCCACGGCTACGAACGCCTGACCGGCGACTCCGGCAGCCGCCACGTGCTCGACCTGGACGTGCCGCTGATCACCCTGCCGGTCATGCCGGGCCGCAACCTGGCGGTGCTCACCGAGGCGGCTACCCGCCTGCACATCCTGCGCACCAAGGGCATCGACCCGGCCGCGATGTTCATCGCCCGCCACAGCAACCTGCTGGAGCGACGATCGCCATGAGTGCGGCCCTCTCCACCCTGGTCATCGTCAGCGGCCTGTCCGGCTCGGGCAAGTCGGTGGCGCTGAAGACCTTCGAGGACCTGGACTACTACTGCTCGGACAACCTGCCGGTGGAACTGCTGCCGGATTTCGTGCGCAGCCGGTTGCGCGGCAATCCGCTCGGCGACCAGCGCCTGGCCGTCGGCATTGACGTGCGCAGCCGCAGCGACCTGACCCAACTGGCGCAGTGGCGGCACGTCGCGCAGGAATACGGCATCGAGGCGACGCTGCTGTTCTTCGATGCCAATGACGAAGCCCTGCTCAAGCGCTATGCCGACACCCGCCGCCGTCACCCACTCAGCCACCTCGGGCTGTCGCTGCCAGAGGCCATCGCACGCGAACGCGTGCTGACCGAACCGCTACGACAGCAGGCCGACGCGGTGATCGACACCACCACGTTGAACGTGCACCAGCTGCGTCGCCGGGTGGTCACCGAGTTCGCGCTCAGCCAGAACGACCGGCTGTCGCTGCTGTTCGAATCCTTCGCCTACAAGCGCGGCGTGCCTGCAGAGGCTGACTTCGTGTTCGATGCGCGGGTATTGCCCAATCCGCACTGGGACCCGGACCTGCGTCCGCTCACCGGCCGCGATACCGGCGTGCGCGAGTACCTCGAGCAGCAGCCGGAGGTGACCCGCTATCGCGAGCAGATCACCGACCTGCTCGACACCTGGCTGCCGCGCCTGCGCAACGATACCCGCAGCTACGTGACCATCGCCTTCGGCTGCACGGGCGGCAAGCATCGCTCGGTGTACATGGCCGAACGGATGGCCCGGCACGCGCGCGAGCAAGGCTGGCCGGAAGTGGCCACCTTCCACCGCGAACTGGACTGAAGCGGCGTCGGCAAGCAGGCGCCGCGCAACGCCGATAGGGTCGGTGAAACACTATGTTGAAATCAATCTTAATTCCCCATTCCCTGGCGAGCTGTTAACGTTCCGCTATGGCCTGTGGCATTCTCCTCATCACTCATCCCGGCATCGGCGCGGCATTGCTGCACGTGGCCACCGGGTTATTGCGGCAACTACCGCTGAAGACCGAAGCATTCGAAGTTCCGCTCGACGCGGACCTGGACGCCCTGCTGCCTCAAGCCTCCTCGGCGTTGCGCCGGGTGGATGCCGGCGATGGCGTGCTGGTCATGACCGACCTGTACGGCGCCAGCCCCAGCAACCTGGCCAGCCGCCTGGCCCAGTTGGGCACGCCGATAAGGCGCGTCTCCGCGCTCAGTCTGCCGATGCTGCTGCGGGTGATGAATTACCCCGAACAGGGACTGCAGGAGCTGCCCGCCACCGCAGCCGCAGGCACCCGCAATGGAGCGATAGTCGACGATGCTTGAACGTGAACTCAAAGTTTCCAACCGCCTCGGCCTGCACGCCCGGGCTACCGCCAAACTGGTGCAGACCCTGTCTTCGTTCCGTGCCAACGCGACACTGGTGGCCAAGGGACGCGAGGTCAATGCCAAGAGCATCATGGGTGTGATGCTGCTGGCCGCCGGCCAGGGCACCACCGTGCTGGTGCGGCTCGAAGGCGAAGACGAGGCCGAGGCGATGCAAGCCTTGACCGAGCTGTTCGAACGCCGGTTCGACGAGGACAGCTGAGCATGCAGGGCGCTACCACCGCCCTGATCCCTGCTCCCGGCCGCGAATGCCGAGGCCGGGCATGAGCCTGCACCTGCGTGGTCATGCCGCCGCTCGCGGCAACGCGTTGGGGCGGGCTCGCGTACGCCAGACCCATGCATTGGAAATCGCCGAGCAGCGGATCAGCACCGGCCAGATCGGAGCCGAGCTGGAGCGCTTGCATCAGGCGGTGGCGGCCGCTCGCGAAGAAATGCACCAGCTACGCGACCGCCTGCATGGCGCATTGGCGCGAGAAGTCGGCGAGTTCCTCGACCTGCATGCCCTGCTACTGGATGACCCCGAGCTGCTGCATGGCCTGGACGAGCTCATCCGCACCAGCCGCTACAGCGCCGACTATGCGTTGCGCGTGCAGCGCGACCGCCTGGCGGCGGTCTTCGACGGCATGGAGGACGCCTACCTCAAGAGCCGCATGGACGACCTGGATCACGTCATCGGCCGGATCCATGCGTTCCTGCAAAAGCGTCCCACCGACCTGAAGGGCGTGGCCGGCGAAATCCTGGTGTGCGACAACGTTGCTCCCTCCGAACTGGCGCAGCTACAGGCGCAAGGCGTAGTCGGCATCGTCAGCAGTGCCGGCAGCACGTTGTCGCACAGCGCCATCCTGGCGCGCAGCCTGCATCTGCCGTTGGTGGTCGGGGTGCCCGACGCGGTGCAGAAAATCAACGACGGCGACGTGCTGATCGTCGATGGCGGCAGCGGCCAGGTGATCGTGGCCCCTACCCCGGAACACCTGCGCGAATACCGCACCCGCCTGCGCGAGCTAGCCAAGGAGCAGCGCGAGCTGGGGCGACTGCGCTCCAAGCCGACGCGCACCCGCGACAACGTCGACATCAGCCTGCTCGCCAACGCCGAGTCGCTGGACGACGTGGCCCGCGCGCACGCGCTCGGTGCCGGCGGGCTGGGACTGTACCGCACCGAGTTCCTGTTCTTGCAGCGCGACGAACTGCCCGACGAGGAAGAACAGTTCCAGAGCTACCGCGACACCGTGCTGGGCATGAGCGGGCGCCCGGTCACCATCCGTACGCTCGACCTCGGCGCCGACAAGGCCGACCACACCGGGCTCACCCTCAGCGACGAGGATAATCCCGCGCTGGGCTTGCGCGGGGTGCGCCTGTCGCTGGCGCGGCCCGTGGTGGCCCGTTCGCAGTTGCGCGCCATCCTGCGCGCCTCCGGCTACGGGCCGGTGCGCATCCTGGTGCCGATGGTGAGCGGCCGCGAAGAAATCATGCAGGTGCGCCGCCAGCTCAAGCGCCTGGCCACGCAATTGCGCGAGGAAGGCCACGAGATTGCCGAACGCATCCCGCTGGGGGCGATGATCGAGGTGCCGGCGGCGGCGATCGCGCTGGACAGCTTCATCGACGAGGTGGATTTCCTGTCCATCGGCACCAACGACCTGGTGCAATACCTGCTGGCGGTGGACCGAAACAACGAGGCGCTGGGCGAGCTTTATTCCCCGCTGCATCCGGCGGTACTGCGGCTTATCGCGCAGGTCATCGCCACCGCCAAGGCCAACGACACCCCGGTGGCGGTGTGCGGGGAGATCGCCGGCGATCCCAGGTTCGTACCGATGCTGCTCGCATTGGGCCTCACCGAATTCAGCCTGCACCCGGCCACCCTGCTTGAAGTACGCCGTGCCGTGCGCGACAGCCACCTGGCGACGCTGCACGCACAGGCCGGCAAGCTATTGCGCGCGCGCGACCGCAAGGGCATCGAAAAATGGCTGGCGACCATCGCCAATGTGACCGCAGCATGACCACAGCGGCGCACATTCGCCCTATAAAAGAGCGCGCATGGATGTGTTTCGGCAGCCTCAGCACGCCATAATGACGCGCTGACCACCTGCATCGCCGCATCCTGCTGGAGCGGTTACTTCACTCTACGGGAGCTGCGTATGGCCGAGGCCGTCCGCCACGACAAGACTGCACGCCAATTGCGGCTGTTGTCCGATGCATTGGACAGCGGCCGGCTCGGGCCGGTGCGCCGTCTGGTCAACACGCTGGCGCCGGCGGAAATCGGCAACCTGCTCGAGTCGCTGCCACCCGGCAAGCGCGAGATCGTCTGGGGGCTGGTTGATCCGGAGGATGACGGCGAGGTGCTGGTCCACGTCGGCGACGAGGTGCGCGAAAGCCTGCTGGCGGACATGGACCCGGACGAGATCATCGCCGCGGTCGAAGACCTCGACATCGACGACCTTGCCAACCTGGTCGAGGATCTGCCCGATACCGTCATCGACGAAGTGCTCAAGTCGATGGACCGCGAAAACCGCGAACGGCTCGAGCAAGTGCTCTCTTATCCGGAGGACACCGCCGGCCGTCTGATGAATCCGGATGTGGTCACCGTGCGCGCCGACGTCAACGTCGACGTGGTGCTGCGCTACCTGCGCCTGCGCGGCGAGCTACCCGACCACACCGACCACCTGTTCGTGGTCAGCCGTCGCCACCAGTACCTGGGCCGGGTATCGCTGGCGGCCTTGGTCACCCACGAGGACAGCACCCCGGTCAACCGCCTGATCGATGACGAACAGCCGGCCATAGACGTCGGCGAGAGCGCCGAGGAAGTCGCCCGGCAGTTCTCCGACCACGACTGGATTTCCGCGCCGGTGGTGGACGACAACAACATCCTGCTCGGCCGCATCACCATCGATGACGTGGTCGACATCATCCGCGAGCAGGCCGAGCACCAGGCCCTGGGCGCAGCCGGCCTGGACGAGGACGAAGACTTGTTCTCGCCGATCAAGCGCGCCGTGCGCGGCCGCGTGGTCTGGCTGGGCATCAATCTGTTCACCGCATTCCTGGCCGCCAGCGTGATCGGGCAGTTCGAGGCGACCTTGCAGCAAGTGGTGGCGCTGGCGGTGCTGATGCCGATCGTGGCCGGCATTGGCGGCAACGCGGCGGTGCAGGTGCTGACACTGATGGTGCGTGGCCTGGCGCTGGGCCAGGTCGGTGCCAGCAACGCGCGCATCCTGCTGTGGAAGGAGATCCGCGTGGCCCTGATCAACGGCGCGCTGATCGGCGGCATCGTCGGCATCATCGCCTTCATCTGGTTCCGCAACCCGCTGTTGTCGCTGGTGATCGCGTTGGCGCTGATCGTCAACTTCTGCGCCGCCGCCACGGCTGGCGTGCTGTTGCCACTGACACTCAAACGCCTGAACATCGACCCGGCCGTGGCCGGCACCGTCGTGGTCACCGCGGTGACCGACGTGATGGGATTCTTCTGTTTCCTGGGCCTGGCGACGCTGATTTTGCTGAATTGAGCAGGACGCCTGCCCGCAAGCGCAGCGTCGGCCCCAGAAAACCGAAACCGCGCAACAAGACCTCACCCGCATCGATCCCCTCGCGTGGACGCAGGATCGGCGACCTGGCCGCCCTGGCAGCCATCGCCGCACATGCCTGCCTGCTGATGCTGATGTGGCATGCCGGAGCATTGCCGGCGGCACTGTTGTACGCCTTCGCCACGCTATCCCTGCTCACAGTCGCCGCCTACGCCCACGATAAACGCGCAGCGATTGCCGAGCGCAGGCGCACACCCGAGTTCACCTTGCACATGCTGGAACTACTTGGTGGCTGGCCCGGCGCCCTGCTGGCGCAGCGCTGGCTACGCCACAAGAACCGCAAGACCAGCTACCAATTCGCCTTCTGGGCCTGCGTACTCCTGCACGATGCCTCGCTTGGGCACCTATGGAAACAACTCTCCACCGCAGCATCGCACTGAAAGCGCTCCAGACAACAGCATCAGCTCCCCTTCCCACGTTGCCGTTGCTTGGATGTTGTCCTTGACCTACCTCGCCCTCGAAGCGAGCCGAGCACCGCAGGCAAGGACGGCCGAAGAGGCGCCCATTTTGAACGAAGTGGGTTTGGGCGCCGCCCCGGGGAAGAAGATAAATGCCGTCCTTCGCGCGTGATGCAGGGGACCGGTGCGGCTTCATCGCACCGGCTCGCGCCGCAAGCAAAAGCAGCCCTCCCCCTTCAGTGATACCCCGATTCCGCAGTGATCTTCCCGCGGAACACCCGATACGACCACACCGTATAACCCAGCACCAGCGGCAACAACACCGCCAACCCCACCATCGTGAACACCAGCGAAGATTCAGGCGCCGCGGCCTGCCAGATCGTATACGTCGGCGGCACCAGATACGGCCACATCCCCAGCACCAAGCCAGCGAACCCCAGCACGAACAACGCCATCGCCAGCAGGAACGGAAGCAGATCCGAACGCGCACTCATCGCCGCCGACCACAGCGCCGCACTCACACCCAACACCAGCAGCGGCACCGGCAACAACCACAGGAACGCATCACCCGCGAACCAGCGTGCCATCACCCGCGAATCCAGCGACGGCAACCAGGCACTGACCAACCCCATGAACACCAGCACCACCACCGCCAACGGGCGCGTGAGCTGGCGCGCGAGCGCCTGCGCATGTCCCTCGGTCTTCAGGATCAGCCAGGTACTGCCTAGCAAGGCGTAGCCGAACACCAGTGCCGCGCCGGTCAGCATCGAGAACGGACTGAACCAGCCCCACGCGCCTCCCACGTAGACGCCATCGGCGATCGGCAGACCTTTCACCAGCGCCCCCAGGATCACGCCTTGCGAAAACGCGGCCAGGATCGAGCCAGCCGCGAACGCATTGCTCCACAGCCGCCGCGAACGATGCGCCTTGAAACGGAACTCGAACGCCACGCCACGGAACACCAGTGCCATCACCATCAACAGCACCGGCAGATACAGCGACGACAGCACCACCGCATACGCCACCGGGAATGCCGCCATCAGCGCCGCGCCACCCAATACCAGCCAGGTCTCGTTGCCATCCCAGATCGGCGCAGCGGTGTTCATCATCAGGTCCAGTTGCGCCTCGTCCTGGCGCAGCGGAGCCAGGATGCCGATACCCAGTACGAACCCATCCAGCACCACGTACATCAGCACGCCGAAGCCGATCACGCCAAACCACACCACCGGCAGCACGGTAGAAAGATCCATCATTTGGTCTCCTCGATCGATTCGTCGGCCGCCGACAACGGCCGCGCCGGGGTCCGCTCGCCGTGCGCCAGGCTAGGCCCTTCGTCGTACGGCTGCGGCCCTTTCTTCACGATCTTGACCAGATACCAGATGCCCCAGCCAAAGACGAAGGCATAACCGGCGACATACACCGCAAGCGAAATCGCCGTCATCAATGCGGACTGCGGACCTACCGCGTCGGCGGTACGCAGCACGCCATAGACCGCGTAGGGCTGCCGCCCCATCTCGGTGACGAACCAGCCCGACACCAGTGCGATGAAACCGGCCGGCAGCATCCAGCGCCACACCGCCGGCAGCCAGCGCCACTGCAACAACTTGCCACGCCACCATGCAAATACCGATACCCACGCCAGCACCAGCATCAACGTCCCCAGTCCGACCATGATGCGGAACGCAAAGAATACCGGGGTCACCGGTGGGCGATCCTGCGCCGGCACGCTGGTCAACGGCGCGATCTCGCCATTCAGGCTGTGGGTCAGGATCAGGCTGCCCAGGCGCGGGATGGCGATCTCGTGGTCGTTGCGTTCCTGCGCCGCATTGGGCAGTGTGAACAGCACCAGCGGAACCCCTTTGCCCTCCCCTTCGCTGTGCCAGTGCGCTTCTATCGCCGCGATCTTCATCGGCTGGTGTTCAAGCGTATTGAGCCCATGCTGGTCGCCAACGAATATCTGGATCGGCAAGATGATCGCCGCGAATGCCACTGCCAGCTTCAACAGGCGCAAGCCGGCGTCGCGATGCACTCCCCGCAGGTACCACGCACCGATCGCCCCCACCACGAAGCAGGTGGTGATGAACGAGCCCAGCGCCATATGCGTCAAGCGATAAGGAAACGACGGATTGAAGACCACCCGCCACCAGTTCACCGGGTGCACGACGCCATCGATCACCTGGAAGCCGGCTGGCGTGTGCAGCCAGCTATTGGAGGCCAAGATCCAGAACGTCGAGAACAACGTGCCCAGCGCCACCATGCAGGTGGCGAAGAAATGCAGGCGTTCGGAGATCCGTCCCCAGCCGAACATCATCACACCGAGAAAACTGGCCTCCAGAAAGAAGGCGGTAAGCACTTCGTAGCTCAGCAGTGGGCCGATCACGCTGCCGGCGACGCGACTGAGACCGGGCCAGTTGGTGCCGAACTGAAACGCCATCACGATGCCGCTGACCACGCCCATGCCAAACGACACGGCGAAGATCTTCTGCCAGAAGAAATACAGCTCCCGCCAGACCGGCAGGTGCGTCCTCAGCCATCGCCATTCAAGGAATGCCAGGAAACTGGACAGCCCGATGGTGAATGCGGGAAACAGGACATGGAAGGTAATGACGAATCCGAACTGGACTCTCGACAGCAGCAATGCATCCACGGGCGCATCCCAATGGGAAAAAGTGCCATCACCGAGGCGGGCATTCCACCCGAACGGACAGTCTCGAATCCGGCGCCTCTACTTATACCCAGGGCTGCGCGATGGCGGCGAAAAGAATACCCGCTCCGCACCGAAACCGGTTGCGGCAGATCGTCGCACTGATGTCGCTCGAGGCTCGCGTCCTCGCCGTTGGAAGCGCGTCCGTCATCGTTACTTCATCTCGCTTACACGCGGCGCAGCCGCCGCGCCACTTCGCTGGCCACCGCGATCGCAGCGGTCAATGCCGCCATCGACAGGAACTGCATGCGGGTCTCGGCCGACGCCACCAGCAAACCGAAGATCACCGCCAGGATCGCCAACGCCAACAAGGTCAGTAGCGGGAACCCGCGCATGCGGAACGGCAATGGCGTACCGGTGCGATCGGCGCGCTTGCGCAGGATCAGTTGCGACAGCAGCGAGATCGTCCACACCAGCAGGCAGGTCGCGCCCACGATGTTGAGCAGCACTGGCAGCACGCGGTTGGGATAGAGCACCTCCAGCACGGCCGCGACGAATCCGAACAACACGCTGGCCAGCACCGCCGGTACCGGCACCTGGCGGCGATTGGTCAGGCCCAGCATGCGCGGCGCTTCGCCACGCTGGCCCAGCGAATAGATCATGCGCGAAGCGCCATAGAGATTGGCATTGAGCGCCGACAGCAATGCGATCACGGCAATCAGCGTGATCGCGGTGGCCGCGCCAGGAATCCGCGCCGCCTGCAACACCGCCGCGAACGGGGAACTCAATGACTCGCTCTGCCACGGCACCACTGCAATGATCACGCTCAGCGAACCGATGTAGAACACCAGGATGCGCCAAGCTACGGTACGGATCGCCCGCACCAGGGTTCGGCCGGGATCGGCGGTTTCCGCTGCGGCCACCGCTACGATCTCGGTGCCGCCGAAGGCGAACACCACCACCAGCAACGCCGCGCCAACGCCGGCCAGGCCCTTGGGGGCGAATCCACCGTTGGCGGTGAAATTGGACAATCCTGGCGAAGCGACGCCCGGCAGCCAGCCGGCCAGCAGCGCCAAGCCGATCAGCAGAAAAACCAGAATCGCCGCAACTTTGAGAATGGCGAACCAGAACTCGAACTCGCCGAAATTGCGCACGCCCATCAGGTTGATCACGGTGAACGCCGCCATGAAGGTCAGCGCCAATGCCGGCACCGGCAATTGCGGCCATACCGTGGCCAGCAGTCCGGCCGCGCCCATTGCCTCAGCCGCCACCACGATCACGATCTGCAACCACCATAACCAGCCGACGGTGGCACCAGCGGTCGGCCCCATAGCGTCGGCCGCATAGACCGAGAATGCGCCACTGGTCGGCTTGGCCGCAGCCATTTCGCCCAGCGCGTTCATCACGATGATCACCAGCGCACCGGCCACCAGGTAGGACAGCAGCACCGCCGGCCCGGCCGCCTGCACGCCTACGCCGGAGCCCAGGAACAGCCCTGCTCCGATCGCACTGCCCAGGCCCATCATGATCAATTGCCGTGGCTTGAGTGCGTGCCCCAGCTGCGGCGAAGCGGATTGGCTCAGATCGGGAGATACGGGCGCTGGCGACATCGGCAGGATCGTTGGGTGGGAAACGCGACAAGATACCGCGTTGGCGCACCTGTGTGCGCTGCGCCACCACCGACCCCGCGCGCGCCGAATGAACGAACGGACGCGCGGCCCGATGCCGACTTGGCACCGTATGGAGGGCGCCCGCAGCACGATCTACATCCACTGCGGCCGTCCATCTGCCGCTGACGATGTTGCAACGACTTGAAACGCGACACGCAGCAATAGCGATAAATCTCACATTTTCGATATGCCGAGGAGGTCGCGTCTACACATCGCTAAACCCACTCAGATTCCCGATCCCATCTTTCAGTAGGCTCAATCGACGTCACGGACGTGGCGTACGCATCCACTCGCTTCCCTGTGCGGGTGGCTTCGTAGTTTCCCAACGAGAGAGAGAAGGAATGCCCATGAATCGCAAGCACGCGCTTTACCTCGCTCTGTTTTCCAGCCTTTCCGGCACTGCATTGGCGGCCCCCACGCAAATGCTGACCGAGCCGGTCACCACAGCGCCGCAAGCCGCAAAGCTGGGCGGCGCCGTCTTTCAATCCACTCGGCTTGGACGCGCCACCATCGCCACCCAGGTGGTGAATCTCGCGGCACCCACCCCCAGCCAGCTCTCCAGCGTGAAGCAACGCCGTATCCAGCAGGTCAAACATGGCCAGCCTTTGCAGATCGGGCTCGCCCGCAACGTGGCCCAGCCCGCCGTCAACCTGGGCGCGCTGGACTGGCAGATCGCCGACGATGGCTCGCGTGTGGCGACCTTCAGGATCACTTCGGCAAAGGCCGAATCGTTGCGCGCAGCGCTGCAACTCAAAGGTATCGGCGCGGGCGAGCCCAAGCAGGTGACGCTGCGCTTCGCCGGCGAAGATGGACGTGTGTTCGAGCAATCCGGCGCGAGCTTCGCTGGCAAACAACCAGGCTGGTCACCGACCGTGGAAGGTGCCACCTTGCTGGTGGAAATCGCGCTTCCGGCCGGACAATACCCGGAGAACTTCAGCCTGAACATTCCGCAGCTGTCCCACCTGGATATCAGCCCGACCGCCAGCACGCGCGACATGCTGCGCGCTGCCATCGGGGAGAGCGATTCGTGCCAGAACGACGTGATCTGCCGCAGCAATCCCAGCACCGGCTTCACCAATGCATCCAAGGCAGTGGCGCGCATGGTCTTCAGCGACAGCACGGGCTCCTATCTGTGCTCCGGCACCTTGCTCAACAACGAAAATTCGCCCAAACGCCAACTATTCTGGACCGCTGCACATTGCATCAGTACCCAGAGCGTGGCCGATTCGCTGCAAACCTATTGGCTGTATGACGCGGCCAGCTGCAATGGCAGCACGGTGAGCTCGGCGACGGTGACGCTGAGCGGGGGCGCCTATCTGCGCCACGCCAATACCACGCGTGACACCGCCCTGCTGGAATTGAAGAGCGCGCCGCCCTCCGGCACCTTCTATGCTGGCTGGAACAGTGCCGCCATCGCCGCCACCGGCACCGCAATCGAAGGTATCCACCATCCCTCCGGCGACGTGAAAAAGTACTCGCTGGGCAGCGTGACCGGCCTGTCCACCACGCTGGACGGCAAGTCGCCGCTGTACCGCGTGGTCTGGACCGACGGCACTACCGAAGGCGGTTCCTCCGGCTCGGGCTTGTTCACGACGACCTCGGGCAACTATCAGCTGCGCGGCGGACTGTACGGGGGTTACTCGTATTGCTCCGCACAGAGCGATCCGGATTATTACTCGCGGTTCTCCGACGTGTATTCGTCAATCCAGAGCTACCTCGGACAATAGGTCCAGCCAACCGATCAATGCCGGGTAGGCAGAGCGGCCGCAAACTGCGGCCGCTCTGCCTCCATAGGATTCTGCTGGCGGTCCGCTGATCCAGCCAGCGTCAGCTCACCCAGTCCACGCGATGGGCGACGCAATGCGCTCTGGCGGTCATGCCACCACCCAAACAGGTTCTCGCCTGCCGCCACTGCTCAGCCCAGCAACGTCTCCAGCACCGCCATGCGCACGGCCACGCCGTTGGCGACCTGGCGCAGCACCCACGACTGCGGGCCGTCGGCGACTTCGTCGGTGATCTCCACGCCGCGATTGATCGGGCCTGGGTGCAGCACCGCCGCATCGGGCGCCGCGCGTTTCAGGCGTTCGGCGGTCAAGCCGTACTGTTGGTGGTAGCCCTCCAGCGACGTCACCAGTCCCTCTTCCATGCGTTCGCGCTGCAAGCGCAGCATCATCAACGCGTCGGCACCTTCGAGCATGGCATCGAAATCCTGGCCGACTACGCAACCAGCCAGGGTGTCGTCGTCCGGCAGCAGGCTCTGCGGGGCACATACGCGGATCTCGCCCGCGCCCAGGGTGCGCAGCGCGTGCAGGTCCGAACGGGCTACGCGCGAATGCTTGACGTCGCCGACGATGACCAGCTTGAGCTTGGAGAAGTCGCCGCCCTTGGCCTGGCGCAGGGTGAGCATGTCGAGCAATCCCTGGGTCGGATGGGCGGCGCGGCCATCACCGGCATTGATCAAGGCGGTGCCCTCGCCCGCCTCCTCGGCCAGGCACTCGACCGCGCCGTCCTCCGGATGGCGCACCACGAAGCCACGCACGCCCATCGCTTCCAGGTTCTTCAACGTATCGCGTGCGGTCTCGCCCTTGCGGGTGGACGAGGTCGAGGCGTCGAAGTTCAGCACATCGGCGCCCAGCCGCTGCGCGGCCAGGTGGAACGAGCTGCGGGTGCGCGTGGAGGGTTCGAAGAACAGCGTGCACACCGCAGTGCCGGCAAGCACGTTGCGCTTGCCGACGCGTCCGACCGCAGCGTCGCGGATCTGTCCGGCGCGATCGAGCAATTGCAACAGGGTGGCGCGCGGCAAGCCGTCGAGAGTGAGCAGGTGGCGCAGGCGTCCGTCCGAATCCAGTTGCATGGTGGTCATCGCTTAAGTCGGGGAAGAATCAGGAAAGAGGGGTGGCCTGGTCGGGCGCGGACAGCCAGCGTTCGATGATGACGGCGGCGGCCATTGCATCCAGCGCTTCGGCGTCGCGGCGGCGCTTGCGTCCTTCCGCCCGCGCGCCAGCGAAGCGCTGTGCGGCCTCGACCGAGCTGGAACGCTCGTCCACCAGCACCACCGGCAGTTGATAGCGCTTGCGCAGCTGGCGGGCGAAATCGTGCGCGCGCTTGCGCGCCGGCTGGTCCTTGCCGTCGAGGGTGAGCGGATCGCCCACCACCAGGCCATGCGGACGCCATTCCTTGTGCAGGCGATCCAGCGTCGCCCAGTCTGGGCCGTTGCCATGGACATCGATCACCGCCACCGCGCGCGCGCCGGCGCCCAGCGCGCTGCCCACCGCCACGCCGATGCGGCGCGAGCCGACATCGAAACCGAGCACGGTGCCATCCAGGCGAATCGCCCCGGCCTCAAGCATGCCCGGAGTAATCGGTGAGGCGGAACAGATCCACGCCGATACGGCCAGCGGCGCTTTGCCAGCGCTCATCCAATGGCGTGTCGAACAATAATTCCGAATCCGAGGGCGCGGTCAGCCAACTGTTCTCGCCCAGCTCGAATTCCAGCTGCCCAGCGCCCCAGCCGGCACAGCCCAGGGCTACCAGCGCGTTGCGCGGCCCCTTGCCTTCGGCCATGGCTTCCAGGATGTCGCGCGAGGTGGTCAGGTACAGGCTTTCGCCGACCTCCAGACTGGAATCCCAGTCGCGTCCATCGTCGTGAATCACGAAGCCGCGCTCCGGATGCACCGGGCCGCCACTGAGCACGATCTGGCCGCGCAGCGCCTCGTCGCTGGTGTCGATCCCCATCTGCGACAGCACTTCGCCCAACGTGTACTCGGAGGCCCGGTTGACCAGCACCCCCATCGCCCCGTTGTCGTCGTGCTGACAGATCAGCGCCACGCTGCGGGAAAAGCTTGGGTCGGACAGCGCCGGCAGCGCAATCAGGAGATGCTGGGTCAGGTTGGTGGTCGCGTCGGGCATGGCGATCATTTTAGGGCCTGTTGGCTTATTGTGTACGCATGAGCGGTTACTGCAGCATCGCGCCGGGTCATCCGGTACACGGTCCTTATCACGACCATGAGTACGGCTTCCCCCAGCGCGTGGAGGCTGAACTGTTCGAACGGCTGTTGCTGGAGATCAACCAGGCCGGTTTGAGCTGGGAAACGATCCTGAGGAAGCGCGAGGGCTTCCGCCGCGCCTACGGCGGTTTCGACGTCGATACCGTGGCCGCCTACGCCGAAGCGGACATCGCGCGGCTGCTGTCGGACCCGGGGATCATCCGCAACCGGCTCAAGGTGCTGGCGGCGATCCACAACGCGCAGGTGATCCGGGGCCTGCGCGCCTCGCATGGCGGCTTCGCCGCGTGGCTGGACGCGCACCACCCGCTGGACAAGCCCGCCTGGGTGAAGCTGTTCAAGCGGACCTTCCGCTTCACCGGCGGCGAGATCACCGGCGAGTTCCTGATGAGCCTGGGCTACCTGCCCGGCGCGCACCACCGCGACTGCCCGGTCTATGCGCGCATCGCCGCGCTGCGGCCGGCCTGGGCGCAGGGGCCATCCGCCCCGTTGTAGCGGGCACCGCCGGCCTTGCCGCCCTCAACCCTTCAACCCTTCAACCCCGCGGGTTGTCAGGACGCTGCCTTCTTCCGCGTGCGGGGGGAAGCTGCCCGAAGAGCGGATGGGGGTTGCCTTGATGCATGGAAACGCCACAGCAAGCCCCTCACCCGGCGCGGAGCGCCAGCTTCCCGCAAGCGGGAGAAGGGATCGGGCACCGCCTATTGCCTCATACCCCCATGTAGCGATGCGGGCGGTGGTTGAACATCAGCACCAGGCTCAGCATCAGCGCCCCCAGGGCGGAATACAGCACCTGTGAAGGCGACAGCACGAAACAGGCGGCGGCCATCAATACCGCATCGAAAATCATCTGCACCTTGCCCGCGCTCCAGCCGCGATCGCGTTGCAGATAGACCGCGAGGATGCCCACCCCCCCCAGGCTGGCGCGGTGGCGGATGAAGAACAGCACGCCCAGCCCGACCAGCGACCCGCCGACCAGCGCCGAGTACAACGGCGGCATCTGCGCGTAGTCGGCCCAGCGCGGCAACAGGTCCGTCATCAGCCCGCAAGCGCCGACCGCTGCGAAGGTCTTGAATGTGAACTCCCAGCCCATCCGGCGTACCGACAGCCAATAGAACGGCAGATTGACCAGGACGAACAGAAGCCCGAAGTTCCACTCCAGGGTGTAGTGCAGCAGGAAGGCCACGCCGGCCATGCCGCCAATCATCAGCCCCCCTTTGGCGAACACCGCCAGGCCCAGCGATGCCACCAGCGTCGCCAGCAACATGCCCTGCACGTCTTCAGTCACCGAGTGGTGGAATGCACGATCGTTGGCCAGGGTGCCGGCCGAATCCGGCGGCGGAGTCAACGGTCCAGCGGTGACGACGGCGCCATCTTCAGGCAGCGGCTCTTGCTCGGGGCGCAGGTCGGAATCGGGAAGGGTCACGGGCGACGGGGCAGCAGTGGCAGGGGAATCGAGCTCATCATCCTACATCGTTGCAGATGAAACAGCGGTTGGGCCGAAGGCTTGCCTCGGGCAACCACCGCGCCGGCAACTGCCCCCTCCGGGCGGCGCCATCGCTACCGGCGATTCCGCCTGGCAAGTGGCTTCATTCGAAGATCCGACGTTCCTTGGCGAAATCGCGAGCGTGGCTGCGTGCGATCAGCCCGCGCTTGACCAGCTCCTGCAAGTGCTGGTCCAGGGTCTGCATCCCGTACTGTTGCCCGGTCTGGATCGCCGAATACATCTGCGCCACCTTGTCTTCGCGGATGAGGTTGCGGATGGCGGGGGTGCCAAGCATGATTTCCCACGCGGCGGTGCGGCCGCCGCCCACCAACTTCGGCAGTGCCTGCGAAATCACCGCGCGCAGCGACTCGGACAACATCGAACGCGCCATCGACTTTTCGGGGGCCGGGAAGATATCGATGATGCGGTCGATGGTCTTTGCCGCCGAATTGGTATGCAAGGTAGCCAACACCAGATGACCGGTTTCAGCGGCGGTCAACGCCAGCCGGACGCTTTCCAGGTCGCGCAGCTCGCCGATCAGGATGATGTCCGGGTCCTCGCGCAGCGCCGAACGCAACGCCTGGCTGAAACCACGAGTATCGCGGTGCACCTCGCGCTGGTTGATCAGGCACTTCTGCGGGGTGTGCACGAACTCGATCGGGTCCTCGATGGTGAGGATGTGGCCGTACTCGCGCTTGTTGATCGCATCGACCATTGCCGCAAGCGTGGTCGACTTGCCCGAGCCGGTCGGTCCGGTTACCAGGATCAGGCCTTGCGGCTGCTCGATCAGCTGACGGAAGACCGGCGGGCTTCCGATCGCCTCGAGCGTCGGGATCTCCGCCGGGATGGTGCGGAACACCGCAGCGGCGCCCCGCTCCTGGGTGAACGCATTGACGCGGAAACGGGCCAGCGACGGAATCTCGAAGGAAAAATCGACTTCGAACAATTCCTCGTATTCGCGGCGCTGCCGGTCGGACATGATTTCATGCACCAGTGCATGCACCTGCGCATGGTCCAGCGCCGGAAGATTGATACGGCGCACGTCGCCATCGACCCGGATCATCGGCGGCAAGCCTGCGGACAGGTGTAGATCCGAGGCCTTGTTCTCGACCGAAAACGCCAACAGCTCAGCGATGTCCACGCGCTGCTCTTCCCCTGGAACGACTGGAAGGATATCTCCCCGGGCGGCAGTATAGCGTCCTCATTCGATGCAGGAAGGCGCTCCCTTGTCCGTTTCAGCGTTACCGCAGATCCAACTGGCCATGGCCAACGCCGCCCGCGTCGCCGCTCGTCCCGAGGCAAGGCTGCTGGCGGTTTCCAAGACCCAGCCGGCCGCCGCAGTGGCTGCGCTGGCCGCACAGGGACAGCGCGCCTTCGGCGAAAACTACGTGCAGGAAGCTTCCGCCAAGATTGCCGAGCTGCAACCGCTGGCGCTGGAGTGGCATTTGATCGGGCACCTGCAATCCAACAAGGCCGAACAGGCGGCCCAGTTGTTCGACTGGGTGCAGACGCTGGACCGCGAAAA
>JAATFS010000354.1 GCA_015655035.1 Lysobacterales bacterium
GCAGCCGCCTGCAGATGATCCCCGGCACGGCCTGGGCCTCCATTCTGATCGGCCTGATCGGCGGCAGTCTGGGCTCCTACCTGGGTGGCTTCTATCTGTTGCGCTACGCCGAAACCGCTGACGAGCGTCGGGCAATCCGGTCGTTCATGCGGATCAGCACGCTCACCGCCGCCGCGATCTGCTTCGGCGTACTGCTGCTGAGCCTGGCCGGCATCGACAAGGCGTGGAGTATTGCGGTGCTGGCCGCAGGCATTGCGCTGGTGAATTACCAATGTCTCGGGCCGCTGCGACGCGTCATGGCACCGATGCTGGCCCGCGACGCGGCGCGCCGTGGCCGCGACCGGCCCAGTTGGGTCTACCAGAGCCTGTACGGGCGCCCGGCGATCCTGGCAATGAACCTTGTCGCGCTGTGCGCCGTGCTGCACGTACTGCACCGCAACGGCGTGTTCTGACGGCCACTCACGTTCGCTCTGCGAAGTCCCCTGCGCGGACACCGCGCAGGGGATGAAGTCGATCGGCGCCTTGTTGCAGGTACTGCGTGGCGGCGTTACTTAGCCGCCGGAGCCGGCTTGGGCAGACGCTGCTTGCCGTCATGCTCGCCACGACCGTGCGGACCGCGCTCGGCCGAGGCGGCGTCGAACTCGGCCTTGCTCAGCTTTCCGTCCTTGTCGGTATCGGCGCCGGCGAACCACTGGTCGCGGTGCTGCTTGGCGCGCGCCTGGAAATCCACGCGGTCGACGAAGCCGTCCTTGTTGGTATCCATCGCATCGAAGCGCTCGGCGAACTTCGGTTCGGCCTTGGCCTCGTCGCGGCTGATACGGCCATCCTTGTCGGCATCGAGCTTGGCCAGCGCGAAATCGCGCGGCCCCTGCCCGCGCTTGCCGTGATGGCGCGGCAATTCGGCGCGCGACAGCTTGCCGTCCTTGTCGGTATCGATCTGATCGAAGGCGCCGGCCAGCTTCGGATCGGCTGCGGCTTCGTTGCGATCGATGACGCCATCGCCGTTCTTGTCGAGCTGCCCCGGGCCGTGGTCGTCGGGTCTGGCCGGCGGATCGGCGGCAAACGCGGTAGCAGTGGACATCGCGGCCAGTACGGCAAGCACGATGAGGGGTTTGCGGTAGGTCATGGTGTACTCCAACGTTGAAAGGGAAACGCACGGTCCACGTGCCTCCACGCGGACCCTGACAGGACACGTGCGCCGGACAAGCCCGCCGCAGATCGCGCCATCACCTACGTCAACGAGCGAGCACGCCGCCGGTTGACCGGTGACGATCCGTATTCATCTAGCGGACAGTCGCGGCCGCTGCGACGCCAAGGCGCTATGCTCGCCGCATGGCCATCCACGCCGATACCCGAGACGACCTGCGCCTGTTCCAGACCGGCCAGCATGCCTGTGGCTACTGGCCAGACCGGCTTGCGCGCGATCTGGTGCTCGATCCGCACGACCCCCGCCTGGGTTCGATCTACCCGCAGGCGCTGGAATGGGGTTTCCGGCGTTCCGGCGATCTGGTCTACCGCCCGCACTGCGAACGCTGCCGCGCCTGCGTGCCAGTGCGGATTCCGGTAGACAGCTTCCGGCTCGACCGCAGCCAGCGCCGCTGCTGGACGCGCAATGCCGATCTGGTCACGCGGATCGTCGCGGCCGAGCGCACCGACGAACAACTGGCGCTGTATCGGCACTATCTGCGCCACCGCCATGCCGGTGGCGGCATGGACGATCATGGCGCCATCGAGTTCGACCAATTCCTGATCGGGCAATGGTCACATGGCCGCTTCATGGAAATCCGCGAACCGGCTACGGCCGGCCAGCGCGGCCGTCTGCTCGCGGTGGCGGTGACCGATGTCACCGAGCAGGCGTTGTCGGCGGTCTACACCTTCTACGCGCCGGAGGCGGCTGCGCGCAGCCTCGGCACGCTGGCGATCCTGCACCAGATCGAATGGGCCCGGCGCGAGGGCATGCAGCACCTCTATCTTGGCTACTGGATCCGTGGCCACGACAAGATGGACTACAAGCGCCGCTTCCATGCGCTGGAAGCCTACGACGGCCACCAATGGCGCAGTTTCGCCAGCCATTGGGGCCCGATCAGCGGGCTGGTCGCCGACGAAGGTGAAGCGGAAGTCGAAAACCGCTAGACCACCACCTCGAGCAACACGCGTTCGGCTGGCGCAAAGCCCTCAACTTGGGCGGCGACCGATCCCATCTCCCGCGTGCGGGCGAAGGCGAGATCCCGAAGGCCGGCAGTGATGAAGCGCCGTGGTGGCTTGAGTCGCGAGCATGGTCTTCAGGCGCGCAGCTCGATCCGGATCGCTTCGGCAGCGGTGCGTGCGCGCTGGCGCGCGGCATCGATGCTGTCGGCACGCGCCAAGGTCACGCCGACCCGGCGATGCCCCTGCACGCCCGGCTTGCCGAACAGCCGTAGCGCGGTATCCGGCTGTTCCAGCGCCGCCGCTACGTTGTCGAACACCGGCACACCTTCGCCATGCGCCAGCAACGCGCACGACGCCGACGGCCCGCTCTGGCGAATCAACGGGATCGGCAGACCCAGGATCGCACGCGCATGCAGCGCGAATTCGCTCAGTTCCTGCGATATCAAGGTCACCAGGCCGGTATCGTGCGGACGCGGCGAGACCTCGCTGAACCAGACCTCGTCGCCCTTGACGAACAACTCCACACCGAACAGTCCCCAGCCACCGAGTTCATCGGTGATCGCCTGCGCGATCCGCTGCGCCTGCTGCAACGCCGTGGCCGACATCGGCTGCGGCTGCCAGCTTTCACGGTAGTCCCCATCCTTCTGCCAGTGCCCGATGGGGTCGCAGAACGAAGTACCGCCGGCATGGCGAACGGTCAACAAGGTGATCTCGTAATCGAAATCGACAAAGCCCTCGACGATGCAGCGTCCCGCGCCGGCGCGCCCGCCGGTCTGGGCGTATTCCCATGCCGCCTCGATCTGGCCTTCGGCGCGCAGCGTGCTCTGGCCCTTGCCCGACGAGGACATCACCGGCTTGATCACGCACGGCAGGCCGATGCTCGCGATCGCGGCACGGTATTGCTCGGCGGTGTCGACGAAACGGTAGGGCGAGGTGGGCAGCCCCAGGGTTTCGGCAGCAAGCCGGCGAATGCCCTCGCGGTCCATCGTCAGCCACGTCGCGCGCGCGGTCGGCACCACCTTCTGCCCGTGCTCCTGTTCCAGCTGCACCAGGGTCTCGGTATGGATCGCCTCGATCTCGGGCACGATCAGGTGCGGCCGCTCCAGCGCGATCAGTTCGCGCAGCGCCGTCGCATCGAGCATGTCCAGCACATGCGCACGATGCGCCACCTGCATCGCCGGTGCATTGGCATATCGGTCGGCCGCGATCACCTCCACCCCGAAGCGCTGCAGCTCGATGGCCACCTCCTTGCCCAGTTCCCCTGACCCCAGCAGCAATACACGGGTGGCGGAGGGGGACAGTGGAGTACCGAGGGTGGTCATGGCGTGATCCGGCAAGGCGAAGGGACGCCAATTCTAACGGCCGCCCCGAGCCATCGGCAGGCACTTGCCAACTGATATCAATTTGATATCTTCAAGAAACTCACTCAAGGACGCCCGCCATGAAAGAAAAACCCTTGGCCTCACTCCCCGGCATTCCGCTGGTGGTGGCCGTGATCCTCGTCATGCTGGCCTGCATCGGCGCCAACATCGCCGCCGGCAATGGACTGCTTGCGCTGGCCTGGACGCTGCCGCTCACGATCCCGGTCATTATGCTGGCGGTCTTCCTGCTGTGCGGCGTGTACACCATCCAGCCCAACCAGGCCGCGGTGCTGAGCCTGTTCGGCAAGTACGTCGGCACGGTCAAGGATCCCGGCCTGCGCTGGAACAACCCCTTCTACGCCAAGAAGAAGGTCAGCCAGCGCGTACGCAATTTCGAGAGCGGCCGGCTCAAGGTCAACGAGCTGGACGGCAGCCCGATCGAGATCGCCGCAGTGATCGTGTGGCAGGTCATGGATGCCTCCGAAGCGGTCTACAACGTCGATGACTACGAGAGCTTCGTGCACATCCAGTCCGAAGCCGCGCTGCGCGCGATGGCCACCAGCTATCCCTACGACCAGCATGAGGACGGCCAGATTTCCTTGCGCAGCCATCCGGCCGAGATCAGCGAGCAGCTCAAGCGCCACCTCGACGAACGGCTTACCCGGGCGGGCGTTGACGTGATCGAGGCACGCATCAGCCATCTCGCCTACGCGCCGGAAATCGCCCACGCGATGTTGCAACGCCAGCAGGCCAGCGCGGTGATCGCCGCGCGTACGCGCATCGTCGCCGGTGCGGTGGGCATGGTCGAACTGGCGTTGGCCGAGCTGCAGAAAAATGACATCGTGCAGCTGGACGAAGAACGCAAGGCGCATATGGTCAGCAACCTGCTCACCGTGCTGTGCTCGGACCGTGGCACCCAGCCGATCGTCAACGCCGGCTCGCTTTACTGATTACCGAGGACTAGCGATGGATGTCACCGTACCGTTGATCGTCGCCTTCTCCGGCCTGGCTGTGCTGGGCGTTGCCGCCTGGGTGGGCGGCACCGGCGACGATCGCGCACATGGCCTGGGACTGCGCTGCGCGCTGGCCGGCCTGGCGATCCTGCTCGGCGCTGCCGGCCTGTACTGGGCCGGCGGCAACCGCGTCTACACCTACGCCGTGGTGATCGTGCTGCTGTTCGCGGTCAACGCGCTGGCCGCGTCGATGGTGCTGTATCTGCGCCGCGGCGGTGATCGCCCACCAGGATCGTCGCGGTGAGCGACAAGGCTGAAAAGAAGGCCTATCCGCTGCGCATCAACGCCGACGTACTGCTGGCGGCACAGCGCTGGGCCGACGACGAGTTACGCAGCCTCAACGCGCAGATCGAGTACGTGCTGCGCGAGGCGCTGCGCAAGGCCGGGCGCCTGCCCAAGCCACGAACGACATCCGACAGGGAGCAGCAGCGGTGAACAAGTGCTGGCAGCAACCGAGCCTGGAAACCGTCGCCGGCCCACATGGCGCTGGCCACCCCGTTGTCACCGCTCACCACCGCAGCACCGCCACCCCCTCGAAAGAATTTCCCCACCACAATCGCTCATCCACCGGCATCTGCGCTGCCGTGACGCACTACCTGCCTGCGTTGCTGCTGACACTGATGTTCGCAGGTCTCGCCGACGCCGCCACGCCGGAGCCGCGCGCGATCGCCAACACGCTGCTCGATCAGCTTGACGCCGGCCGTTTCGAGCAAGCCAGGAACACCTTCACGCCAGCGATGGCGCAAGCCCTGCCACTCGCTACGCTGAGCAACGTCTGGCGCGCATTGCCGCAGCAGCTGGGCACACTGCAACGACGTGGCGTGTCTACGCAGAACAGCGGCGGCGACGGCACCATCGTGATCGTGCCGTTGCAGTTCGAGCGCGGCGCCCTCGACGCCAAGATCAGCATAGACGTCGGTGGCCGCATCGCCGGGCTGCTGTTGCAGCCTGCCCATGCTCCGGCGCCGCCCGCAGCCGATGCCGATGGCGGCTTCAGCGAACGCGCGATAGAGGTCGCTGGGCTACCTGGCCTGCTGGCCTTGCCTGACGGCGCGGGTCCGTTTCCGGCCGTGGTGCTGGTCCATGGCTCGGGTCCGCAAGACCTCAACGAGACCATCGGCCCGAACCGCCCCTTCCTCGATATCGCGCGCGGGCTCGCCGCGCAGGGCATTGCGGTATTGCGCTACGACAAACGCACCCACGCGCGGCCGCAGGAATTTGCCGATGGCCGCTTCGACATCGACCGTGAAACCACCGACGACGCCATCGCCGCCATCGCGCTGCTGGCCTCCAACGCAGGGATCGACCCGCGCCACCTCTACGTGATGGGGCACAGCCAGGGCGGGATGCTGGCCCCGCGCATCGCCACACGCTCGGGCAAGCTCGCCGGGGTGATCCTGTGGGCCGCGCCAGCGCGCCCAATGCTGGATCTGTTGCTGGAGCAGAATCGCTATCTGCTGTCACTGGATGGCGATTATTCCGCGCAGGACCAGACCCAGGTGGCCGCGATCCAGCAGCAGATCGGCGACATCCGCGCCGGCAATTCCCTTGAAGCCACGCTGCTCGGCGCGCCGGCCGGCTATTGGCGCGAGGCCGATGGCGTCGACCCGGTCGCCGAACTCGCCAAGCTCGACCTGCCGGTGTTGTGGCTGCAAGGCGGCCGCGACTACCAGGTCACCGCACCCGACTGGACCCGCTGGAAACAGGCGCTGCGCGACAACCGCCGGGCAACCCTGCATGAGTATCCCGCGCTGAATCATCTCGGCATCGCCGGCGACACCCGCTCCAGCCCCGCCGACTACCAAGGGCCTGGCCATGTCGATGCCGGGCTGATCGCCGACGTCGCCGCATGGATCAACGCAAGCGCTGGCCGCGCGCAACGCTAGGCCCTACCCTTTACCGATGCGCTTCCTGCCCCCGCTGCTGCTCAATACCGAATCGATCGAACTGCTGCCGGCCCGATTGCTGCGCGCGCGCAGCAACGCCGACGCGCGGCTGCTGGCCCATGCGGACTGGTTGCTGCGGCGCAAGCGCGATGGGCGCTATCTGGCCGTGGCCGATGCCCATGGCCTGCGAGGACTGTTGCCGCGCTTGATGCATGAACCCGGCATCGAAGCCGCGCTGGACCGACTCGACGCCCTGCCCTTGCGCGCGCAGCCAGGAGACGAATCGCCGCTGCCGCTGAGCGCACTGCAACCGCGACTGAAACGGCTCGGGCTAGATGCCGAGCGCTATGCCGGCGACACCGGCCTTGCGATCGAAGCCGAACCGGCCACCCTGACCCATGCAGGGTGCGATCGCTACCGCCGTCCGCTATGGCTCAGCGCCGGTGCCCGCCGCGCCTGGCATGCACTGCGCACTGCCGCTGCGCGCGATGGCACGACGCTCGATGCCATTTCCGGCTATCGCAGCCACGACTACCAACTGGGCATCTTCGAACGCAAGTTTGCGCGCGGGCAAACGCTGACACAGATCCTGACGGTGAATGCCGCGCCAGGTTTCAGCGAGCACCACAGCGGCAATGCGCTCGATGTCGGCACTCCCGGTGAACCACCCGCCGAGGAGAGCTTCGAGCGTACCGCCGCCTTCGCCTGGCTGACGCGCCACGCTGCCGAGTTCGGCTTTTCCATGAGTTACCCGCGCGACAACCCGCATGGCATCGTCTACGAGCCCTGGCATTGGCGTTTCGCTGCGACCACCGACAAGGTCCGTCGCACCTGAAGCCGCTGCCAAGTCGGCAACCGACACGGATGCCGGGCGCTCAGTCCTGTGAGCGATTGGTCGGCGCCTTGGCGGCCACGGCAAAGTCGGCGATCCGCCACAGGTAGAGCGCGGCGTAGGTGCGGTAAGGGCCCCAGCGTTCGCTGCGGGCCTGCAGCTCCTTCGCGGAAGGCGCCTGTTCGAGCTTGTCCACGCGCTGCGCGCCCTTGCGCACGCCGAGATCGTCCACCGGCAGCACGTCCGGGCGGCCGAGCCGGAACATCAGCATCATTTCCACCGTCCAGCGGCCGATCCCTCGGATTGGCACCAAGGCCTGCACGATGTCGTCGTGGTGCATGTAGGGCATTTGCCGCAGCGAGGGAATCTCGCCCGCAAGTTCGCGCCGGGCCAGATCACGAAGCGCCAACGCCTTGTTGCCCGACACACCGCAACCGCGCAAGGCCGCATCGTCCACGCGCGCCAAGGTGTCGGCATGCAGACGTACGCTGCCGATCGCCGTCTCCACCCGCCCGACGATGGTCGACGCAGCCTTGCCACTGAGTTGCTGGAACAGGATCGCCCGCGCCAGCGCATCGACCGGATCGAACGACTTTTTCCATCCCGGCGGCGCGGCGATCGGGCCGATCCGCTTCATCCACGCCGCCAATTTGCGGTCGCGGGACGCCAGGTGCTCGAACGCGCTCTCCACATCGAAGCCGCGTGCGTGCCGGACCATTGGCTCAGCGCCTCACCGAACTCACCGCCAGCACCACCCAGCCCAGCATCAAGGTGACACCACCGATCGGCGCCAACCGAGTGGACCAATGCAGCAGCGCACCAGCAATCAGGCTGCCGGAGAACAGCAAGGTTCCGAGCAACAACAGCGCCAGCGCCGCTCGCGCCAGCGCGCGCTCGGAGGCGCCTGCCAGCACCACCAGCACCGCGCCATGGCCGAATGCGTACTGCGCCGCAGTCTGCAAGCGCGACTGCACCAGCGCATCGGTCACGCCATGGGCGGCATAGGCCGACAGCCCGATTGCCGTGGCGGCCAGTAGCGCCCCTACGCAGGCCAATAGCGAGGGTTTCTTCGAACGACGGTCGTACATATGCATCGAACTACCTGCCTAGCCTGAAAGTTTGCAAAAAAAACGCGCCGCATGGGAGCGGCGCGTTTTTCTCGATCACCTCATGAATCGAGGTATTACTTGACCGACCAGTACACGTCGTAGGCACCGTCCTGGGTGAACGCCTTGTCGACGCCGGCCTTCCAGGATTCGTACGGACGATCGACCACGTCGAAGCCATTGGTCGCAGCCCAGGCACGCAACGAATTGCGCACGGCATCCAGACCGGCCATGTGGCCTGCATACGTCGCCGACGCGGCGCGATGAGCCTCGACGCGCGCATAGGTGACCGGTGCGCCGGCGGGGATGTTGACCTTCAACTGCTCGCCGCTGGCGGCGACCGGCGCGGCATCGACGACAGGAGCCTCGTCCTTGCCCTCGTCAGCCTTGGGCGCCGCTGCGCCCGCAGCCTTCTTGCGCACCGGCTGGACGACGTCGAACGCGTACTTCTCGGCAGCAAAGTCCGTGGTCACGATCCGCACCGGACCCGCAGGCTCGAGCCCGTTGGCGTCCATCGTGCGCTTGATCCACTCCTGGTTGTCCTTGATCGACTTCTTGATGGTGTCGTTGTCGCGGTCGATGTTGCCCGCATTGACCACCAGCAGATCCTCGGCCGGGACATCCACCACCTTGAGTTCGCTCAAGGCCGGCTTGCCGTCCAGCTCGGCGCGGTAATCGAAGTTCGGCACCGTGGCCAGCACGTTGGACAAACGCGACAGACCCAGCTTCAGGTCGTCGCCGACGTGGCGGCTGACATACAGGCCGGCATAGCGACCGAACAGGTTCCAGCCGTACTTGACGCTGTAATCCTGGGTGATCTTGACGTTGCGATTGTTCTTGCCAGTCGGCGCCAGGGTGAACGACGTGGTCTTGTCGTAGCCCTTGGTCGGATCTTCGATGGCAATGGCGACACGCTCGTTCTTGACGCTATCGGTGATCTCCCAGCTACCGTTGCCGATATAGCCTTCGTTCGAGCTGTACTCGATGCGCGCGCCCTTGCCGGCATCCGCGCCTGCAAGCTTGAGCTGGATCTTCGGGTCGCGCAGTACCAGCGGGTTCCAATCCTGGAAACGGTGGAAGCTGTTCACCGTGTCATACACGATGGTCATCTTGCGATTGGTTTCAGTGCTCTCGGACATCTGCCGTTCCGAAGGCAGTACCAGGCCTACTACGACAAACAGGCCAGCCACGATCCCCAAGGCAATCAGGAACTCGACAATACGGGTCATTCAGAAGTCTCCGGGGCCGATCCCACGGCCGGGTTGATTGAAGCGAAGCGCCCATCCTAGCAGGCTTCGCACCAGATGTTCAGCTGTCTGTGGGGTAGGCAGACCGCACGATGAAGAAAGCACGCCACCGCGTTTCCACAAGCGGCTGGCGACACTCTTGTACAGGCACGCGACGACGCGATGCATGCCCTCTTTAATAATGCAGCGGGTGCATGTTCCGCCAGTCCTGTTGCAGGAGCAATCATACCGCCGGCCCGCCAGCGAAGCAGACCAATCCGGACACTGCGGCACGACAGCGCTGCCAATCATGCACCTCGCCGCCAGACCAATGCCGCGCAGCGGGCCCGACCAACACGGACGCTCCCTGGCCCGGCTCACGCCGGGCCACCCGCCGGCGAACGCCCCGCGCGCAGCCCAGGGCCGCGCATCCTGCCGCTCAGACGAGTTGCAGCTCGAAGGCCTTGAGTACCGCCCGCGTGCGATCGCGCACGCCGAGCTTGGACAGAATGTTGGAAACGTGGTTCTTGATCGTGCCCTCGGCCACCCCCAACGAATTGGCGATCTCCTTGTTGGAAAAACCGCTGGCCATCAGCCGCAGGATCTCGGTTTCTCGATCGGTCAGCGGATCCGGACGGTCGAGGCTGACGAACTCGTTGCGCATGTGTTCCAGCCCGGACAGCAGGCGCTGGGTCACTGCCGGCTGCACCAGCGAGCCGCCGCCGGCAACCGTGCGGATCGCGCCGACCAGTTGCTCCAGCGAGACATCCTTGAGCAGATAGCCCTTGGCGCCGGCCTTGAGCCCGGCCAGCACCAGTTGGTCGTCGTCGAAGGTGGTGAGGATGATCGTCGGCGGCAGCGTGCCGTTGCGCGACAGCACCTGCAGTGCTTCCAGGCCGGACATCACCGGCATGCGCATATCCATCAGCACCACGTCCGGCTTGATTTGCGGAATCTGCTCGACCGCCTGGCGGCCGTCGGACGCCTCGGCCACCACCTCGATCCCCCCATCCAGCGCCAGCAGCGAGCGGATGCCCTGCCGCACCAGGGTTTGATCGTCGACCAGGCAGACACGGATCATCACAGCACTCCTTCGGGAACGGCCACCGGCATCAGGCCCGGTGTGCCAGGAACGGAAAGGCGCAGGCGAAAGCCGCCGCCCCGTCGGGTTTGGATATCGAGCAGGCCGCCGTACTGGCTGAGCCGCTCGCGCATGCCGCGCAGACCATTGCCAGTGGTGACCTGTTCGGCACCCTGGCCATCGTCGTCGGCCTCGATCACCACGCTGGCGCCGTCCCTGTGGACCTTGATCCACAGGTTGCGCGCGCCGGCATGCCGTACCGCGTTGGTAATGATCTCCTGGGTACATCGCAGCAGCACGTGCGCCCGCTCCGGGTCTTCGACCGTCAGCGGCGCGGCGATGTCCAGGTGGATGTCCAGCGAGGGCACCTGCGCCACCAGCGGCCGCAGCGCCGCCGCCAGGTCGATCGCCCCACTCTCGCGCAGCTGGCTCACCGCCTCGCGCACGTCGGTCAGCAGCAGCTTGGCCAGGGTATGCGCCTGGCGCACGTGTTCCTGGGCCTGGCCCTCGGTGATGTGGCTGGCCACTTCCAGGTTCAGGCTCAGCGCGGTCAGGTGGTGGCCGAGCAGGTCATGCAGTTCGCGGGAGATCCGGGTGCGCTCGTTGATGCGCGCACTCTCGGCCAGCAACGCACGGGTCGCGCGCAGCTCGGCATTGAGCCGCCATTGCTCCTCGCGCGCCTCGGTCTGCTGCCGAGCCACCAGGCTGGTGACGAAGATGAACAGCGAAAAGCCACCGTAGAGCAGCGCCTGCATCACCGAGTCGAACAGCGGCAGTCCGATCAGCACGTGGTAGACCGGCACCACGGTCAACTGGCTTGCGGTCAGCCAAACCACCCCGATCCCCACCGGCAACAGCCATGGGATGACGCCGGCGGCCACCATCATCAGGATGCTGCCCAGGCCCGACCCATTCAGATAGCTGACCGTGAGCGCGCAGATCGTCATCAGCAGCAGGATCACGCGGTCGTACCAATGGTGGTGTCCGCCGCTGGTGAGGCCGCGCGTCAGCCAGAAGTAGCTGATGCCAAAACCGAAATAGGCCACGAAGACCCACTTCGCCTCGGTGCTGGCGCGCGAAGCGCCGTCGTCGATCGGGCCCCAGTAGCTGTAAATCAGCGGCATGGCGATGATGGCCCAGGTGAACAGGCCAGCAAAGCGCAGAACGCGGGTATGACTGAGGTATCCCAACATGGCGCCCATCTTAGAGCGTGGGCGGCGCGGCGCACTGCTCCGTAAGTCATGGGCACGACGTCATGGGCACGATAAGTCGCCGCTTCAGGCGACCCATGCAATAATCACCCGAAGATCCGGTTACAGGATCAGCCGCGTTACCCTTCGGAGTTCCAATGTCGATCGTCATCCGCGACGTGCGCGAGCACGAGCTCGATTCCGTCCTGGCCCTCAATAACAATGCCGGCCTGGCGATCCTGCCCCTGGATTCGGCCAAGTTGCATCGTTTCTACCAGGAGGCCGAATATTTTCGCGTCGCCGAGCGCGACGGCAACCTGGCAGGCTTCCTGGTCGGGTTTGGCAGTGGCAGCAGCCATGACAGCAGCAATTTTGCCTGGTTCCGCGACCGCCACCCGGATTTCTTCTATATCGACCGCATCGTGGTGGCCAGCCGTCGCCGTGGCGGCGGTGTCGGGCGCGCGTTCTACGCCGACGTGCAGAGCTATGCCGAGCTACGCTATCCGCAGCTGGCCTGCGAGGTGTTCCTGGACCATGGCGCCGACGCGGCGCTGCTGTTCCATGGCAGCTTCGGCTTCCGCGAGGTCGGCCAGAACACCATGCCCGACGTCGATGTTCGCGCCAGCATGCTGCTCAAGGACATGTGCAGCTATGCCTGGGTCAAGGAGACCTACGGTGGCCAGTTGCCAGACGTTCCCTGGGTCGGTCACAGCCGCCATTTAGCGGGCGCGCAGCGCCAGACGGGTACTTGAGCATGTCGTCGGTAAATCTGGATTTCGAACAAGCCGGTGAATTGAAGATCGGCCAGGTGGGCATCGCCAATCTGCGGGTCCGCACCCTGGATGTCACGCGCCTGGCCCAGGAAATGCGCGATCGCGTGAACCGCGCGCCCAAGCTGTTCGGCAACGCTGCGGTGATCCTGGACTTCGGCGGGCTGTCGCAGGTGCCGGACCTGGAAACGGCACAGGCGTTGCTGGTAGGCCTGCGCGAGGCGGGCGTGCTGCCGGTGGCGCTGGCCTATGGCACCAGCGAGATCGCGCTGCTGGCGCAGCAACTGGGCCTGCCATTGCTGGCCAAGTTCCGCGCCCAGTACGAAAAGATCGACGGCGGCGCGGCCCCACCGCCACCGCCGCGCAAGGAGCCGACACCGGCGGCGGCTGCAGCGCCGGCACCGGTGGCAGCCAAGCCCGGCCGCATGCAACGCAACGCGGTGCGCTCGGGCCAACAGGTGTATGCGGAGAATTGCGACCTGACTGTTCTCAATACCGTAGGTGCCGGTTCCGAGGTGATTGCCGATGGCAGCATCCATATCTACGGTACCCTGCGCGGCCGCGCGCTGGCCGGCGCGCAGGGCAATACTGATGCGCGGATCTTCTGCCGCGACTTCCATGCCGAACTGGTTGCCATTGCTGGCCACTACAAGGTGCTGGACGATGTTCCCACCGATCTGCGTGGCAAGGCCGTCCAGGTCTGGCTGGAGCAGGATCAGATCAAGATCGCTGCGCTGGACTGACGCAGCCCTATCACAGAAACATTTTGGAGAAATCCTTTGGCTGAAATCATCGTAGTCACCTCCGGCAAGGGCGGCGTTGGCAAAACCACCACCAGTGCGAGCCTGGCTTGCGGGCTGGCGCGTCGCGGCAAGAAGGTCGCCGTCATCGACTTCGACGTCGGCCTGCGCAACCTCGACCTGATCATGGGCTGCGAGCGCCGCGTGGTGTACGACTTCGTCAACGTGGTGCACGGCGAAGCGACGCTGAAGCAATCCTTGATCAAGGACAAGCGCTTCGACAACCTGTACGTGCTGGCTGCCTCGCAGACCCGCGACAAGGATGCGCTGACCCAGGAAGGCGTGGAAAAGGTGCTCAAGGACCTGGCCGCCGACGGTTTCGAATACATCGTCTGCGACTCGCCGGCCGGTATCGAGAAGGGTGCGTTCCTGGCGATGTACTTCGCCGACCGCGCCGTGGTCGTGGTCAATCCCGAGGTGTCCTCGGTGCGCGACTCGGACCGCATCATCGGCCTGCTCGACTCCAAGACCCGGAAGGCAGAGAACGGCGAGACCGTGCCGGCCTTCCTGTTGCTGACCCGCTACAGCCCCAGCCGCGTCGAAGGCGGCGAGATGCTCAGCATCACCGACGTCGAAGAAGTGCTTGGACTCAAGGCGATCGGCATCATTCCCGAATCGGGCGACGTGCTCAACGCCTCGAACAAGGGCGAGCCGGTGATCCTGGATCTGGAATCCCCGGCCGGCCAGGCCTATGACGACGCCGTCGCCCGGATCATCGGCGAAGAGCGTCCGATGCGCTTCATCTCCGTTGAGAAGAAGGGTTTCTTCAGCAAGCTGTTCGGAGGATAAGCATGGGACTGCTCGACTTTCTAAAGAGCAAGAAGACCACCGCCGATACGGCAAAGAACCGCCTGCAGATCATCATTGCGCAGGAGCGCAGCCACCGCGGCGGCCCGGATTACCTGCCGCTGTTGCAGCGCGAGCTGCTGGAAGTGATCAAGAAGTACGTCAACATCGACGTCGACGCGGTCAAGGTGGATCTGGTCAAGGACGGCGAGAACGACGTGCTCGATATCTCGGTGGCACTGCCGGAAGGACCGGAGAAGTAAGCTAAACGCGATCCGTACGCCGCTCGCGCACGGATCGCGCGCCCGCGCGCCGCGCGTGCGGGTTCCATCGATCAAGGTTTGCCCGTGAACACATCCCCTGCCCCGCCCACCGCGCCCGCCGCGGACACCCCCGTGTTGTGCGTGGGCGAGATCGGGCTGGACGACGCCTGCGCGCTGCTCGGCGGATATGGGCTGCACCTGCACCGTATCGAGGATGGCGCTGCTATCCCCGGCAGCTACTGGGGCGAACCGGAGGCCGGCATCATCGGTTGCGACGTCTACGTTCGCAACGACACGCCGGTGCACTCGATGCTGCACGAGGCCTGCCATCTGATCGTGTTGCCGCAGGACAAACGCGCTGCGGTGCACACCGACGCCACCGACTCGGTCGAGGAAGAAGACGCCACCTGCTACCTGCAAATAGTCTTGGCCGAGCGGCTGACGGGCGTCGGCAGCGCCCGCCTGATGCGCGACATGGACACCTGGGGCTACACCTATCGGCTGGGGTCCACACGCGCCTGGTTCGAGCAAGATGCCGAGGATGCCAGGGCCTGGTTGATCGCCCGTGGATTGCTGCCCGGTTAGCAGCAGCGTCCGGCTACCACCCTTGCCCTGGGGAGCGGCGCCCTCTAGCCTTCGTCGATCGTCAACGCAAGGATGTAATGTGAACCATCGTCATCTGCTGCTGGCCCTCGCGCTCGCTGCCGGCTCCCTGTCGCTATCGGCGTGCCGCAAGCCAGACGCGCCGGCGGCCGGGCAAACGGCCGCGCAGGCCGCGCCCAGCGAGACTGCCGACCAGTTCGTTGCACGCATCAATGCCGAGTACAAAGCCGCCTATCCGGAGCTCACCTCGGCGCAGTGGCTGTCGTCCACCTACATCAACGGTGACTCGCAACTGGTGGCTGCCAAGGCCAACGAACGCTCCCTGGGCAAGCTCAACCAGTGGATCGAGCAGGCCAGGCAGTACGAAGGCAAGCCGATGTCCGCCGACAGCGCGCGGGCGCTGACGCTGCTCAAACTGATGAGTGCGATGCCGGCGCCGCGCGATCCGGCCCGGCTCGCCGAGCTCACCGGCATCGCCGCCAAGATGGAAGGCGACTACGGCGCAGGCACGTATTGCAGCGGCGATGGCGACAAGCGCCAGTGCCGCCAACTTGGTGAACTGGAGCAGGTACTGGCGCGCAGCCGCGACTACGATCAACAGCTCGATGCCTGGCAGGGCTGGCACAGCACCGCGCAGCCGCTACGCAAGGATTACCAGCGCTTCGTCGTGCTGGCCAACGAGGGCGCGCGCGAAATGGGCTTTGCCGACGTCGGTGCGATGTGGCGCGGCGGATACGACATGCCGCCTGCGCAGGTCGCGGTGGAAACCGATCGCCTGTGGGAACAGCTCAAGCCGCTGTACACGCAGTTGCAATGCTACGCACGCGGCAAACTCGACCAGGAATACGGCAAGGCCAGGGGCGAAGTGGCCGGCGGGCTGCTGCCTGCGCACTTGCTGGGCAATATGTGGCAACAGGACTGGAGCAACCTGTGGGACCTGCTGCAACCCTACCCCGGTGCTGGCGACCTCGACATCACCGCCGCGCTGCAAAAGCAGTACCAGGGCAACCTCAGCGCCGCACTGGCACACAAGAGCGGCGGCAACCGCGTGAGCTCGCGCTTCAGCGCCGAGCGCGAGGCGCAACTGCATAGCGCCATGCAGATGACCGAGCGCGCACAGGATTTCTACACCTCGCTGGGCATGCCGAAGCTGCCGGACAGCTACTGGAAGCGCTCGCAGTTCATCAAGCCACTGGATCGCGACGTGGTCTGCCACGCCAGCGCCTGGGACATGAACATGGGCGGTGAGGCGGGCAGCAACAATGGCCCGGACGTGCGCACCAAGATGTGCATCAAGCCCACCGAGGAAGACTTCACCACCATCTACCACGAACTGGGCCACCTGTATTACGACCTGGCCTACAACCCGTTGCCGCCGCTGTTCCAGGGCGGCGCCAACGATGGTTTCCACGAGGCCATCGGCGACACCATCGTGCTGGCGATGACGCCGACCTACCTGCAATCGATCGGCCTGGTCAGCGCGCAGCAGGCCAGCCGCGAGGCGGTGATCAATTCGCAGATGCGCATGGCGCTGAGCAAGGTCGCGTTCCTGCCGTTCGGACTGATGATCGATCGCTGGCGCTGGGGGGTGTTCGATGGCTCGATCACCCCGGATCACTACAACCAGGCCTGGTGGGAGCTCAAGGCCAAGTACCAGGGCGTGGCCCCGGCCAGCCCGCGCGGTGAGGATTTCTTCGACCCCGGCGCCAAGTACCACGTCCCCGGCAACACCCCGTATACGCGGTATTTCCTCGCTCACATCCTGCAATTCCAGTTCTACAAGGGCCTGTGTCAGGCCGCTGGCCATCAAGGGCCGCTCTACGAGTGCAGTTTCTACGGCAACAAACAGGCCGGACAGAAATTCTGGGCGATGCTGAAACGCGGCGCCAGCCAGCCGTGGCAGGCGACGCTGAAGGAACTCACCGGCAACGACACCCTCGATGCCGGCCCGATGCTGGAGTATTTCGCGCCGATGGCCGACTGGCTCAAGCAGCAGAACCAGGGCCAGAGCTGCGGCTGGACGACCTCGGCGGCACCTGCGTCGCCGGCATCCGCTCCGGCGCAGCCGTGACGCGGAAGCGCGTGGCGTGGCGGCTGCGGACAGCACCTCAGTCGTCAGCCAGCAGTGTCCAGCGTTCGTGGTCGCGCCAGGCCCCGGCGATGTGCAGATAGCGCGGGGAATAGCCTTCGCGCCGGAAACCGGCCCCCCGCACCAAGGCGATCGAGCGCAGGTTGTGCGGCTGTATGTTGGCTTCGATCCGGTGCAGGCCAATCACCCTGAAGGCGTAGGTCGCGGCCAGTGGCAGCGCCTCGGCCATCAGGCCGCATCCGGCATTGGGCACGCAGGCGTAGTAGCCCAGGTAGGCGTTCTGAAAGGCGCCCATGAATATCTGGCTGAAATTGAACACGCCCACCGGCTGGCCGCTGTCTTGCCGCCGTGCCACCAGGCTGACATTGGCGCCTTCCTGGCTCTGCGCGAACCAGCGGTCGAAGCCGTGCTGGTCCCGGAAGGGATCGACCCACGGCCGGTGCAGTTCGACGCTGGCGCAGTTGGCCGCGATCAGATCCGCCGCATCGTTGCGGCGCACCGGGCATAGCCGTACCCGCGCGCCCGCTTGCACTATGCCCATTGCCGCGATCCCGACTAGTGCGTCGGTACCGCAGGCTCGGCCCGCAACGCCTGCGCCAAGGCCTCTCTGTACTGCGCGAACTCCATGCCCTCGGCCCGGGCCTCGGCATTCGCCGCATCCTTGAGCGCGTCGGAGTAGACCAGCCGCACCGGCGTGCCGGCACGCTCGTGCAGCTCGGCGGCCTGCATGATCAGCGCCAGCACGCGCGCGGCGCTGGTGGTTTCGCCGGCGATACGGCCATCCATGCCCAGTACCCACTCGCCCTCGCGGCGCACGATGCCGGCCAGCAGCTTGCGCTGCTGGTCGCGCAGCTCGGCGTGCGGCTCCACCGGCAGTGCCGGGTCGCGCCGGGTCGCGGCCTGGTTACGCAGGCGCTCGGCGACCTTCTTGCGGGCATCTCGGCGCAGCTTGGAATCGGTGGACATCGTGGCTCCTGAAGGTTCGAACGGTGACGCAAGGCATGGCCCTGGGGGAAGGATGGGTCATCGCCGGACGGTGGACAAGCCCGTTCGCGCTCGGCGGCCCGCCCA
>JAATFS010000225.1 GCA_015655035.1 Lysobacterales bacterium
AATCTATTGGCCGCAGCGGTGTTTGCAGCGGTGTTGGCCGGCTGTGGCAGCCAGGCCGCCGAAACCGCGGCGCCGCCTGCGCCGGCGGTCAGTGCCGCAACGGTGCTGATCAAGCAGGTCAGCCAGTGGGACGAGTTCAGTGGCCGGGTCCAGGCCATCGAAAGCGTCCAGCTGCGCCCGCGCGTGTCCGGTTACATAGACAAGGTGAACTTTGCCGAAGGCCAGGAAGTAAGCAAGGGCGACGTGCTCTTCAGCATCGATGATCGCAGCTATCGTGCGGATCTGGCGCGCGCCAATGCCGACCTGGCGCGCGCTCGCACCCAGGCCGAACTGTCGCGCAGCGAAGCGGCGCGCGCGCGCAAACTGGCCGATCAGCAGGCGATTTCCACCGAAAGCTGGGAACAACGCCGTGCCGCAGCCGACCAGGCCCAGGCCGACGTGCAGGCCGCGCAGGCCGCGGTCGATAGCGCCCGGCTAAATCTGGACTGGACCCGCGTACGCGCCCCGATCCAGGGCCGCGCCGGGCGCGCGATGGTCACCGCCGGCAACCTGGTCACCGCTGGCGATAGCGCCAGCGTGTTGACCACGCTGGTGTCGCTGGACAAGGTGCATGTCTATTTCGACGCAGACGAGGGCACCTTCCTGCGCTACGCGCAGATGGCGCGTAGCGGCGAGCGTCCCAGCGAGCGCGATGGCGGCCTGCCGGTACGTGTGGGCCTGGTCGGCGAGAGCGGGTATCCGCACGCCGGCAAGGTCGATTTCCTCGACAACCAGATCGAGCGCAGCACCGGCACGATCCGCGTTCGCGCGGTATTGGACAACGCCGCGCGCGACTTCACCCCGGGGTTGTATGCGCGCGTGCAGTTGCTGGGCAGCGGCGAGTTCAAGGCGATGCTGGTGGACGAAAAGGCGGTGTTGACCGACCAGGACCGCAAATACGTCTACGTAGTCGACAAGCAGGGCAAGGCGCAACGCCGCGATGTGCAGCTCGGTCGCAGCGTCGACGGCTTGCGCATCGTCCGCGAAGGCCTGGCGGCCGGCGACAGGGTCATCGTCGACGGCGTGCAGAAGGTATTCATGCCGGGCATGCCGGTGGATGCCAAGACCGTGGCGATGGTGCCGCCGGCCGTACCCGCAGCGGGCCGCAAGACCGCATTGAACTGACGCCCACGCCAGCGCGTGCGCTGGCCACACACCGGTCTCCCTGCAACGGGAGGCCGGTGACGTACGCGCATTGCCTCCAGCCTGGCGCTGCCAGCGTCCGCGAACTCCCTTCAAGGATCATCCCATGGACTTTTCCAGATTCTTCATCGACCGGCCGATCTTCGCCGCGGTGCTGTCGATCATCATCTTCGCCGCCGGCCTGATTGCGATTCCGCTGCTGCCGATCAGCGAATATCCCGACGTGGTACCGCCAAGCGTGCAGGTGCGCGCGGTCTATCCGGGGGCCAACCCCAAAGTCATCGCCGAGACCGTCGCCACGCCGTTGGAAGAGGCGATCAACGGCGTCGAAGACATGATGTACATGAAATCGGTGGCCGGCTCCGACGGCGTGCTGATCATCACCGTGACCTTCAAGCCGGGCACCGATCCCGACCAGGCCCAGGTGCAGGTGCAGAACCGCGTCAGCCAGGCGCAGGCACGCTTGCCAGAGGATGTGCGCCGGCAGGGCGTGACCACGCAGAAGCAATCGCCGACGCTGACCATGGTGGTGCATCTGACCTCGCCCAACGGCAAGTACGACTCGCTGTACCTGAGCAACTACGCCACCTTGAAGATCAAGGACGAGCTGTCGCGCCTGCCTGGCGTGGGCCAGATCAACATCTTCGGTGCCGGCGACTACGCCATGCGCATCTGGCTGGACCCGGACAAGGTAGCTGCGCGCGGGCTGACCGCCAGTGACGTGGTGGCGGCG
This sequence comes from Lysobacterales bacterium, assembly GCA_015655035.1. Taxonomy (GTDB): domain Bacteria; phylum Pseudomonadota; class Gammaproteobacteria; order Xanthomonadales; family Xanthomonadaceae; genus JAATFS01. The sequence continues at coordinate 1,916 of JAATFS010000225.1, forward strand.
ATCCGCGAACAGAACGTGCAGGTCTCGGCCGGCCAGCTTGGCGCCGAGCCGATGCCCACCGCCAGCGACTTCCTGTTGCCCATCAATGCACAGGGCCGCCTGACCAGCGAGGCCGAGTTCGGCAACATCGTGGTCCGCAGTGGCAGCCAGGGCGAGATCGTGCGGCTGTCGGATGTCGCGCGGCTGGAACTGGGCGCCGGCAACTACACGCTGCGCGCGCAGCTGGACAACAAGAACGCGGTCGGCATGGGCGTGTTCCAGGCGCCGGGCGCCAACGCGATCGACCTGTCCAACGCGGTGCGCGCCAAGATGACCGAGCTGGCCAAGCAGTTCCCGGAGGGCGTCGCCTGGGCCGCACCGTACGACCCGACCGTATTCGTGCGCGATTCGATCAGCGCGGTGGTGCACACGCTGTTGGAAGCGGTGCTGCTGGTGGTGCTGGTGGTGATCCTGTTCCTGCAGACCTGGCGTGCCTCGATCATCCCGCTGCTGGCGGTGCCGGTGTCGGTGGTGGGTACCTTCGCCGCGCTGTACCTGCTGGGCTTTTCGATCAATACGCTGAGCCTGTTCGGCCTGGTGCTGGCAATCGGCATTGTGGTCGACGATGCGATCGTGGTGGTGGATAACGTCGAACGCAACATCGAGGAAGGGCTGACCCCACTGGCCGCCGCGCATCAGGCCATGCGCGAGGTGTCCGGGCCGATCATCGCGATCGCGCTGGTGCTGTGCGCGGTGTTCGTGCCGATGGCGTTCCTGTCCGGTGTCACTGGCCAGTTCTACAAGCAGTTCGCGGTGACCATCGCGATCTCCACGGTGATCTCGGCGATCAACTCGCTGACGCTGTCGCCGGCATTGGCGGCGATGCTGCTGAAGCCGCACGACGCACCCAAGGACGGCCCGTCGCGGTTGATTGATCGCTTGTTCGGCTGGCTGTTCCGTCCGTTCAACCGGTTCTTCCACAAAAGCTCCGAACGTTACCAGTCGGCGGTATCGCGCGCGCTTGGCCGTCGTGGCGCGGTGTTCGTGGTGTATGCGCTGCTGCTGGTCGGGACCGGCCTGATGTTCAAGGCGGTACCCGGTGGCTTCATCCCGACCCAGGACAAGCTGTACCTGATCGCCGGCGCCAAGCTGCCGGAAGGCGCGTCGCTGGAGCGTACCAACGCGGTGATCCGCAAGATCAGCGCAATCGCGCTGCAAACCGAGGGCGTGGACCATGCCATCGCGTTCCCCGGCCTGAACCCGCTGCAATTCACCAACACGCCCAATACCGGCACGGTGTTCCTGACGCTCAAGCCGTTCAGCGAGCGCAGCCGCAGTGCCGAACAGATCAATGCCGAGATCAATGCACGCATCGGCCAGATCCAGGAGGGCTTCGCGTTCGCGTTCATGCCGCCGCCGATCCTGGGCCTGGGGCAGGGCTCGGGCTATTCGCTGTACATCCAGGACCGCGCCGGGCTGGGCTATGGCCAGCTGCAGACCGCCGTCAACGCGATGTCCGGCGCGATCTCGCAGACCCCGGGCATGCAGTTCCCGATCGGCACCTACCAGGCCAACGTGCCGCAGCTCGATGCCCAGGTCGACCGCGACAAGGCCAAGGCCCAGGGCGTACCACTGACCAACCTGTTCGATACCTTGCAGACCTACCTTGGCTCGGCCTACGTGAACGACTTCAATCGTTTCGGTCGGACCTACCAGGTGATCGCCCAGGCCGATGGTCCGTTCCGTGACAGTGTCGAGGACATCGGCAACCTGCGCACGCGCAACGACCGTGGCGAGATGGTCCCGATCGGCAGCATGGTCGCGTTCGGGCAGACCTACGGCCCGGATCCGGTGATCCGCTACAACGGCTATCCGGCGGCCGACCTGATCGGCGAGGCCGATCCGCGCTTGCTGTCCTCGTCCGAGGCCATGGCCAAGCTGGCGGCGATGGCGCCGCAGGTCTTGCCCAACGGCATGAACATCGAATGGACCGACCTGAGCTACCAGCAATCGATCCAGGGCCATGCCGCGTTGGTGGTGTTCCCGATGGCGGTGCTGCTGGCATTCCTGGTGTTGTCCGCGTTGTACGAGAGCTGGACCTTGCCGCTGGCGGTGATCCTGATCGTGCCGATGACGCTGTTGTCTGCCTTGTTGGGCGTATGGCTGACCGGCGGCGACAACAACGTTTTCGTGCAGGTGGGCCTGGTGGTGCTGATGGGGCTGGCGTGCAAGAACGCGATCCTGATCGTGGAGTTCGCCCGCGAACTGGAAATCCACGGCAAGGGCATCGTCGAAGCCGCACTGGAAGCCTGCCGCCTGCGCCTGCGTCCGATCGTGATGACTTCCATCGCCTTCATCGCCGGCACCGTGCCGCTACTGCTCGGCCATGGCGCCGGTGCCGAAGTGCGTGCCGTCACCGGCATCACCGTGTTCGCCGGCATGCTCGGCGTCACCTTGTTCGGCCTGTTCCTCACGCCGGTGTTCTACGTCGCCCTGCGCAAATGGGTGACTCGCGCGTCGCGCCACGCCGCGCAGCCCGAGCACCGCGATATCGATACCGCGCAGGCCTGAGGTCTGCGCACCTCCCTCGTCCCAAGGAATCCTCGCATGAGTATTGCAACCCAGAAGATCGCGCTGGTCACCGGTGCCACCCGTGGCATCGGCCTGGAGACCGTACGCCAGCTCGCTGTGGCCGGCGTGCATACGCTGCTGGCCGGACGCGACCGTGATCGCGCGGTCGCCGCTGCGCTCCAGCTACAGGCCACCGGCCTGCCAGTAGAGGCCATTGCGCTCGACGTCACCGATGCGGCCAGCATCGCGCGGGCGGTTGA
>JAATFS010000452.1 GCA_015655035.1 Lysobacterales bacterium
CCAGGGACGTCCGTTGGTGCAATCGACCCAGGTCGTGTTGCCGCATCGTATCGCGGCGGAACCGGTGGAACGGGCGCGCCACGCGTGGCCTTGGCTGCTGGCCGGGATGGTGCTCGGACTGGGCGTGCTGGCCGTGGCGCGGCGTACCCGCCTGGTCGCCGCATTCGCCTTGCCGTTCTGGCTGCTGTGCACGATCGGCGGAGCGCTGCTGGTCTATCTGTGGGGATTCAGCGAACACCAATCGGCCTGGGCCAACCGCAACCTGTTGCTGCTCAACCCGCTATGCGCCCTCTTGCTGGTTGGCGCGAACGGCCTGCTGCGCGGACGGCGCCCGGCGCTGTGGTTCGACATCGTATTGTGGACAGTGGCCGCCTGCGCACTGGTGGCACTGATGTTGCACTGGCTGTCGTTCCAGCCACAGTACAACCTGCAATGGATCGGCTTGTTGCTGCCGTTCCATGCCGCACTGGCACTGGCGCTGCGTCGACGCGGCTTGCCCGGACCGGTGCGCTGACGCACGATGCCGCGCATGACTGCCGAACACCGCCACCCTGACAATCCCCCCTGCGTCATCACCTGCGCCTACTACGACCGCCAGGGCACACGCCAGGACATCGTCCTGGACCAGATCAGCGACGAGCTGCAACGCGAGGACGGCTTCGTCTGGGTCGGCCTGTACGAGCCGGATGAATCGGTGCTGCGGGTGCTGCAACAGGAGTTCGGGCTGCACGACCTGGCGATCGAGGATGCGCTCAAGGCGCATCAGCGACCGAAGGTGGAAAGCTACGGCAACTCGCTGTTCGTGGTGGTCAATACCGCGCAGCTGGTGGACGAGCGCATCCGTTACGGCGAAACACATGCCTTCCTCGGCCCGCGTTTTCTGCTGACCGTGCGCCACGGCGCCTCGCTGTCGTATGCGGCGGTACGCGCGCGCATGGAGCGCGAGCCGGAGATGCTGTCGCTGGGTCCTGCGTTCAGCCTGTACGGCATTCTCGATTTCGTGGTCGACAACTATTTGCCGATCATGGATGAATTCCGCGACACCCTGGAAACGCTGGAGCAGGACATCTTCGCCGAAAACTACCGGCGCCAGACCGTGGTGCGGCTGTACGAACTCAGGCGCGAACTCAACAAGATGCGCCTGGTGGTAGCGCCGCTGCAGGATGTGCTGGCGCACCTGAAACGCAATCCTGGCCCTTTGATCAACCAGGGGGTGACCGTCTACCTGCGCGACGTGCTCGACCACGCCGTACGCATCAACGATGCGATCGACACCTTGCGCGAAATGCTCGGCACCGCGCTCAGCGTGAACCTTTCACTGGTCACGCTGGCCCAGGGCGAGACGGTCAAGCGCCTGGGTGCCTGGGCCGCGCTGCTAGCCGCACCAACCCTGGTCACCAGTTGGTACGGCATGAACTTCCAGCACATGCCTGAACTCGGCGGACGCTGGGCCTACCCCATCCTGATCGGTGGCGTGGCGCTGTCGTGCCTGCTGCTGTATCGGCTGTTCAAACGCGCGAAGTGGCTGTAAGCGGCGCAACCCCGGCAACGCCGGCGGGCTATCCGTTGTCTTGCAGCGCCAGTTGCACATCGAGCTGACGCCGACGCTCGCTGCGAGCAGTCAGCCACCAGGCGATCGCCGCGGCCAGCGACACCGCCAGCACCATCAGCGTCGCCAGCGCGTTGATCTTGGGGCTGATGCCCAGCCGCACCGATGAGAACACCTTCATCGGCAGCGTGGTCGAACTGGGGCCGGCGACGAAGCTGGCGATCACCACGTCGTCCAGCGACAGCGTGAATGCCAGCAGCCAGCCCGACACCAGTGCCGGCGCGATGATCGGCAAGGTGATCAGGAAGAACACCTTGAAGCGATTGGCGCCCAGGTCCATCGCCGCTTCCTCGAGCGAACGATCCAGTTCCTGCAAACGCGAGGACACCACCACCGTGACGAAGGAAATGGTGAAGGTGACGTGCGCCACCCAGATCGCCATTACGCCCTTGGGCGCAATCCCGAGCACGCCACCGACCGATACCAGCATCAGCAGGATGGACAGGCCGATGATCACTTCCGGCATCACCAGCGGCGCGGTGATCAATACGCCAAACACGGTCTTGCCCGGGAAGCGCCGCAGCCGCGTCATCACCATCGCGGCCATCGTGCCGATCACCATCGAGGCGCTCGCGGTCCAGAACGCCACTTTCAGGCTGATCCACGCCGCCTCCAGCATCTGTCGGTCGCGCAGCAACTCGCCGTACCACTTGGTGGAAAAACCGGCCCATACGGTGGCCAGGCGCGAAGAATTGAACGAGTAGACGATCAACAGCAGGATCGGCAGGTACAGGAAGGCAAAGCCGAGCAACAGCACGCTCCAGCTCATCACCCGGCCGCTGCGGGGCAGGCTCATGTCAGCCTTCCTTCCAGGTCGCGCTGCTGGTAGCGGTTGAAAATCAGGATAGGCACCATCAGCAACGCCAGCATCACGATCGCCACGGCCGACGCCGCCGGCCAGTCGCGATTGCTGAAGAACTCGCCCCACAGCACCCGGCCGATCATCAAGGTGTCCGGGCCACC
>JAATFS010000398.1 GCA_015655035.1 Lysobacterales bacterium
ACGCCGCCGAGATAGGTCAGCGGGGTCAGGATGAAGGTCGGCACGATCGCCACGTCGTCGAACTTGCGGGCGTAGACCGCGTTGATGAAGCCGGCCAGCGAGAAGATCGTCGCGCCCAGCAGCACCGTGCTCAGCGTCACCAGCGGGTGCGGGATGCGCACGGGGGTGAAGAACATCGCGATGATCAGCACGATCACGCCCACCATCAGTCCGCGCAGCACCGCACCGGCGACGTAGCCCCACAGGATCACCCAGTTAGGCATCGGGCTGACCAGCAGTTCCTCGACGTGGCGGCCGAACTTGGCGCCGAAGAAGCTCGAGCTGATGTTGCCGTAGCTGTTCTGGATCACGCTCATCATCACCAGGCCGGGGACGATGAAGGCCATGTAGCTGTAGCCGCCCATCTCGCCCACGCGCGAGCCGATCAGGCCGCCGAAGATCAGGAAGTACAGCGTCATGGTGATCGCCGGCGGCACCAGGGTCTGGCCCCAGATGCGCAGGATGCGGCTGACCTCGCGGCGCACCACGGTCAGCAGCGCGACCCAGTTGCGCTGGGTCGGAGTGGGATCGGAAGGGCTGGAAGCGGAGTTGGTTGTCGTAGTCATTGGCGTCGGCGAAGGCGATCAGGTGGCGGTGGAGGGTGTTGGCGATTGGCCATCGCCCACTGCCGGGCGGCTTTCGGCTGCCGTGGGTTTGCCCTCCGGCGGGTCTCCGGTGAGGCGTACGAACAGTTCTTCCAATCGGTTGCTCTTGGTGCGCATCGAGCGCACGCGGATGCCGGCCGCGCTGAGTGCTTCGAACACCCGGTTCAGGTCCATCGCGCGCGGCATGTCCAGGTCCAGCGTATGCATGTCGTGCGCGGCCAGCGTGGTGCCTTCGATCAGCGGCAGCTGCGCCGGCAGTTCGCCATCGATATCGAACAGGAAACCTTCCACGTCGAGCTTGGCCAGCAGCTCGCGCATCGGCCCCCGCTCGACGATGCGGCCATGATTGATGATGGCCAGGTTGCGGCACAGGTGCTCGGCTTCTTCCAGGTAGTGCGTGGTCAGGATGATGGTGGTGCCGGCGGCGTTGATCTCGCTCAGCACTCGCCACATGTCGCGGCGGATCTCGATATCCACGCCCGCAGTGGGTTCGTCGAGGATCAGCAGGCGCGGCTGGGTCATCATCGCGCGGGCGATCATCAGGCGGCGCTTCATGCCGCCGGACAAGGTGCGGCTCATGGCGTGCGCCTTGTCCCATAGGTGCGCGCGCTTGAGCTCCACTTCGGCCAAGCGCTCGGCTTGCGCGCGCGGCATGCCGTAGAAGCCGGCGTAGTTGACCAGGATGTCGAAGGGTTTTTCGAACAGGTTGAAGTTGATTTCCTGCGGCACCAGCCCGATCAGCCGCATTGCCGCGCTGCGCTGGTGCACCAGGTCGGTGCCGAATACCTGGACCTGTCCCTGGCTCAGGTTGACCAGCGAGCTGATGATGCCGATCAGCGTGGACTTGCCGGCGCCGTTGGGGCCGAGGAGGGCGAAGAAATCGCCGGGCTCTACGTCGAGCGAAACGCCCTTGAGGGCTTGTACCCCTGTGTCGTAGGTCTTGCGCAGATCGCGCACGCGCAGGGCGGGCGCCACGGGGACGGGTGTCGGACTCAAGGGGATCCCTTCGCGCCGGGGTCGGCGCAGCGAAAAGCAGCCGCTAGTATAGAAGCCTGCATTGGCCCGCTCCTGACCTGGACTGTCCCATTCCCCGTGCTCGACCCATTTCCCCTCATCCTCGTACATCGGCACATGCTGGCGCCCGGGGTGGTGCATTGCCGGTTCGTGCGTAAAGACGGCCAGCCGCTGGTGTTCCAGCCGGGCCAGTTCATCCAGGTGCATTTCCACTACGTCGATGGCAGCGCGACCAAGCGCAGTTATTCGCTGGCCACGTGGCAGGAACCGGCCGATGGAGCGAGCCCGACGCTGGAGATCGCGGTCAGCTACGTGCCTGGCGGCGCGGCGACCGCGTTGTTCGAGCGCCTGGAGATCGGCGATTCGCTGATGGCCAGTGGGCCGTACGGCCGCTTCTGCCTGATGCCCGGCGATTTCAATCGCCGCTACCTGTTGATCGCCACCGGTACCGGGATCACGCCGTATCGGGCGATGCTGCCGTTGCTGGCACGCGCCATTGCCGAGCGTGGGGTCGAGGTCGTCGTGCTGCAGGGCGCGCGTAGCCCGGCCGAGCTGCTGTACGCCGACGAGTTCCGTGCCTTCGCCGATGCCCATCCCGGTTTCCGCTACCTGCCGTGCCTGTCGCGCGAGGGGCCACTGGAGCCGGATACCGAGGTATGCCGGGGGTACGTGCAGCAGCAGTTACCGGCGCTGCTGCCGGATCCGCGGCGCGATATCGCCTACCTGTGCGGCAATCCGGACATGGTCGATGGCGCTTTCCAGGTGCTGCGCGCGGCGGGCTTGAGCGGGGCGCAGATCCGCCGCGAGAAATACGTCAGCAGCCGCTAGCCGGTTCGGGCCTGCGCCATAGCCAGACCTGCACGCCGGCCATGCAGGCCACGGCGATGGCCACGGCCCAGGGGTGCGGCACGAACAGGATCAATACCGCACTGCACAGCAGCATCGATGCCGTGGCGCACCACTTGGCGCGGCGGCTGACGCGGCGGCCGTCGTGCCAGTGGTGCAGCATCGGGCCAAAGATACGGTGGCGCATCAGCCAGGCATGGAAGCGCGGCGAACTGCGCGCAGCGGCCCAGGCCGACAACAGTACGAATTCGGTGCTGGGCAGGCCGGGCAGGAACAGCCCGAGCACGGCCACGCCGAGGCTGACCACGGCCAGGGCCAGCAGCAACGGACGCGCGAACCGGGAACCGGCGTTCGCGCCTCCGCTGCGGGTCGGGGTACCGGAATTGCCGGTTCCAGCCGACCGTGCATTCATCAGGGCTGGCCGAAATAGCGCGTGAGCAGCTGGCCAAAACGTGCGTAGGCGGCGTTGGCGCCCGCGATGATGGCGTCATGCTGGCTGCTGTCCAGCGCCTCGCTGTCCAGTGCGGCGACGAAGCGGCGCCAGACGATCGCACGGCCTTCCGGGTAGGCCGCCAGGTTGCGCGCGCCGAATTCGGCCGACAGGCCCAGGTTGGCCTTGGCTTCCTTGAACAGGAACGCCGCACCCAGGGTGGAGCCTTCGGATACGTAGAGCCAGCCCAGCGCTTCGGGCATGGCCACGCCTTCGCTGGCGATCACGTCCTGCGGCGCGGGTTGGTCGAGGTCGCGCAGGTCGGCCAGCGCGGCCTCCTGGCGGCCCCGCATGTCCAGGTCCGGCACTGCCGACCGGACCGCCGGGTCGTTGAACAGATGCTCGACATCGCGCTGGAACAGGTACTGCGCGGCAACGAAGCTGGCGTAGGCCGGGCGGCTGGAAAACGGCGCGCCGTGCTCCATCAGGCGATGCATGCGCAGATGCTCGGACTCGGTCTCTTGCTTGAGGCGCTGCGAAAGGGAGGGGCGTTCCAGAATGTCGGTAGTCATGGTGGTAGACGGCCTGCGCCGATCATTGAGCAAGGGGATGAGTTGTTTTTTACTGTGGGTGCAGCGTGTTGGCACGTTAAAGGTTGTTAACCTGGGCGCCGACGGATCAGAACCCGCTCTCGCGTACCAGCACTGCGGCGACCCGGCGCCACGCGCGCAGCAACAGGCTTTCGGCCTGGCCGTCGATCAGCGCGGTGCCACGCAGCGCCTGTGCCTGCGGCAGCCCCGGAGCTGCATCGCTGGCCGGTTGCAACAGCACGCGGTAGATCGCCTGTTCTGGTGCCCATTCTTCGCTTTCCCCGGCGTGTTCGGGGCGTGCCGAGCGCGGCGCGCGTTCGGCGGCGATGCCGCCGCCGTTGGCCGAGGCCAGTTCCGGAACCGCGCCAAGACGCCGGGTCGCGGTGGCCGCCACCGACATTACCTGCAGCGACCAGGCGGGCTGGCCGGGATCGTCCGGCAGGAAGCGCGCACGGTCGCCACGCTGGACGCGGCGCAGGTCGCTTTCGGCGACATAGGCTTCGATCAGTGCGCGCTTGGGCGCAGCCAGGGTGCCGAGCCATTCGCCGGCGCCCACCCATTCGCCTGCGGCCAGCGGTTCGGCGCGCTCGGCCAGCACCCCGGCGAATGGCGCGGCCAGGGTCAGCTGTGCCTGCTGTCGTTCGAGCACGCTCAGCCGCGCGCGCGCGGCTTGCAGCTCCTGCTGGGCGGCGGGAACGGAGCCCACCGTTTCCCGGCGCATGGACTGGAAATCGAGTTGCCACGCGAGTACGTCGATGCGCTGGCGCAGCGTCCGCAATTCGTGGTCCAGGTCGGGCGAGGCGAGCACGAACAACGGCGCGCCGGCCGCCACGGCCTGCCCGGGCGCGGCCAGGATGTGTTCCAGGCGTGCACCCACCGGCGCGATCAGCCGGCTCTGCTGGGCCGCGCGCGCCAGCGCCGGCGCTTGTACGCGGGTCTGCCAGGGGATGGCCGCCAGCAGCAGCACAATGCCCAGCCCGGCGGTGGTGCACAGGCTGCGGCGGTTCCAGTGGGTGTCGCCGGTGCGCAGGCGTTGCGACCAGGTGCGCAGTTCGGTATGGATGGGACGGATCACGAAGAACACGATCTCGATGGCGAACAGGACGATGCCCAGCAGCTTGAAGGCAAAGTGATAGACCAGCAGGGCAATGCCCATGAACAGGAAGAAGCGGTAGACCCAGGTGCAGAACGCATAGGCGATCAGGGTGCGCTCGCGCCACGGCGCGAAGGTCTCCGGCCGCGCATCGCCAAAACCGAACAGCCATTCGCGCAGCCGCCAGCGGGCCAGCGCGAAGGCGCGCGGTTGCAGATTGGGCACGTTGAGCGCATCGGCCAGCAGGAAGTAGCCATCGAAGCGTGCGAACGGATTGAGGTTGATCGTCAGTGTCATCAACCAGGTGGTCGCGGCCAGCATGAAGGCGGCGCTGCGCAGCATGCCGTCGGGCAGGAAGCTCCAGGACAGCAGGGCCCAGGCCGCGATCGCGGTCTCGGTGAGCATGCCGGCCGCGCCGATCGCCATGCGCTGGCGTCGGCGTTGCAGGCGCCAGGCGCCGGACGAATCGGTGTAAAGCACCGGCCACAACACCATGAAGGCGACGCCCATGCTGGCCACGCGGCAGCCGTAGTGCTTGGCGGTGTAGGCATGGCCCAGCTCATGCAGGATCTTGGTGCAGGCCAGGGTCAGGGCCGCGATCACGGCCCCTTCGAAGGTGAAGAAGTGCAGGAAGGTATGCACGAAGGCATCCCACTGGCGTGCCGCCAGGAACAGGCCGAGCACACCGGCGGCGACGCTGGCGATCGCGAAGCCGCGACGGAAGATCCAGCGGCGCACCCAGGCGATGCTGCGGTCCAGCGCCGCGTCCGGCTGCAGCAGCGGCAGCCGGAAGAACAGATAGTGATGGATCAGCCACGAAAACCAGTGGCTGGAGCGCGTGGCCTGCGCCTCGCGCGCGTAGCGCTCGCAGGCGGGCGCGCCGCGCAGTTGCAGCAGGCTTTGCCGTTCGAGGAAGCCGGCCAGTTCCTGTACGTCCTCCACGCCGATATCCAGCGCGGTTTCGCGGCTGGTCGCGTCGGCGATGCGTTGCGGCGCGCGCAATGACCAGCGCGCGAGCAATTCGGCCTCGGCCCAGCCGATCTGGAAGAACAGGCCGCGCCCGGGATCTTCCAGCGTCCAGGTCGGGCTGCCGTCGTGCGCGGGCGGGCCACGGTGCAGCAGCAGTTCCTCGCGCAGCGGCGCCACCGCCGCGTTGCCCGCGACGCGGGGCGGGCTTGCCGGCAGCGCGGGCAGGACCGCGCTCACAGCCCCAGCCAGATACGCAGCGTGGCCAGCGGGCGGCGCAGCAGGTACACCACCAGCAGAGTGCGCTCGCCGTAGAGCTTGGCGGTGCCTTTCAGCCCGACCCGCAGGGTGCCGGCCTGCGGCGGCGTGTCGAAGCGCGCGCGTACCCGATAGGCCAGGGTGCCGTCGGCCATCGCGCTGGCGCGGTAGCCCACGCGCTGCACGGTGGCGGCGATCGGCGAGGCCGGCGCGGTGTTGAGGAACAGCCGCGCACGCGCCTGGGGCGGCAGCGCGATCGCATCGGCCACCGGCAGTTGTACTTCCAGCTCGGCATCGAGCGGGTCGGCCACCAGCATGATCCGCTCGCCCAGCGCCACCGGCTTGCCGGTCCAGTCGGCCGGGTCGTCGAACAAGGCGATGCCGTCGCGCTCGGCGCGCAGCTCGGTACGCGCGAGTGCCTGGGCGTAGTAATCGACGTCGGCGGCGGCTTGGTTGCGCTTGCCCTGCAACAGCCCCAACTGCGACTTGCTGTCCTGGTCGTATAGCGCCTGCTGCTGGCCGCGCCGCCATTCGGCCTCGGCCAGGGCCAGGGTCTGGCGCGCGGCTTCGAGCTTGCCCTGCACGTCGCGCGCGTCGAGCGTGGCAAGCAGCTGGCCGGCCTTCACCGACTGGTTGGGCTGGACCTGGATGCGATCGACCACGCCCTGCAGGGGTGCGCGGACCGCTTCGGGCGCACGCGCGACGACTTCGGCAGGCGCCAGCACCGATTGCCGCACCGGCAGCAGCAGGCCCGCCAGCAACAGTACGCCAGCGGCTATCGCCCAGCGCCGTTGCCGGGCGCGCGGCCAGCCCCCCAAGCCGGCAGCACGCGTGCGCGGGCCGCGTGCCTGGCGCAGGCCACGCCAGGCATGCGCGTAGGCATCGGCGAGCAGCGCCAGCAGTGCGGTTTCGCGCCGCGACCAGGGCGTGTCGCGCAGCAGCAGCACTCCGGCCAATGCGCTCTGCGCCTGGTTTGCCGGCATCAGCGGCAGCGGTAGCCACCAGGCGTGCGCGGGTAGGTGTTCATGCCACATCGCTGCATCGCCATCGGCGGGGTGGAGCGCACCGGGCGCGCGGCCGCCCGGCGCACGTGCGTGCCGCGCCAGCTGCTGCGCCATCCAGGTATTGAACGGCGCGCGCGGATCCGGCACGGCCAGTCCGGACAGGGCGACGATGCGCCCATCCGCGTCGGCATCGCCCTGCCACAGCAGCGCCTGCCGATAGGGCGCCAGTCCGTGGGTCTCGTTGACCATCAGGAACGCCAGCGCGTCCTCGCTGGTGCAGGCGCGGGCGCGTTGCTCGAGCTGGGTCAGGGTGGCCAGCGCGGTCAGCGTGTCGCCCTCGGCGTTGGCGGCCGGCGCCGTGGCAGCCACCGTGCCGGGACCCTTGGAGCTCAGCTTCATGGCTTGGCAGCGGGCGGATCGATGCGCACGCTGCCGCTCATGCCCGGCAGCAGGGTGCCGCCGCCTGGGCCGCCGCGATCGTTGGCGAGGCGGCCGATGACCTTGACCGTCTGGCTGACCGGATCGACCGCGCCGGCAATGCGCGCCACGCTGGCGACATAGGTCTGGCCGGTTTCGTCGACGGTGATCTTCATCGGGTAGCCGGGCTTGAGCCAGGCCATCCAGCGCGACGGCACGATGCTTTCGACCTCGAACGCGCTGTCGTCGTAGATGCTCAGCAGTTCCTTGCCCTCGGCCACGTGTTCGGCGGCGTGTACATAGGTCTCGCCAACCCGGCCGGCGAACGGTGCGCTGATGGTGCAGCGGCGCACCATCACCCGCTCCACGCCGCTTTCGGCCTTGGCCACCGATACTGCCGCGCGCGCCTGCACCAGGTCGGCCTGGCTGATCGAGCCCAGCGCGTTCAACTGTTCGGCGACGCCGAGCTTCTCGCGTGCGGCCGACTCGGCCTGGGTCGCGCGTTCGAGCCGGGCGCGATTGAGCGCGCAGTCGTAGGCGACCAGGGTGTCGCCCTTGCGGAAGGCCTGGCCTTCGCGCACCGGCATGTTGCTGATCTTGGCCGCCAGCTCGCTGGAGATGACCGCGTGGCGTACCGCCACCAGCTGCGCGCGGTTGCCGCCGCTGCCGGGCAGCGGCGGCGCGGATTGCGCCAGGGCCGCGCTAGCGGCACAGGCCATCAGCAGAGTCAGCAGGGCGCGTGGGCGATGCAGGGAGGTCGGCATGTCAGCGCGATTCGATGGTGGCTGGGGCGGCGGCATCGGCATTGCCGGCACCGACCGAGCCGAAGTTGTCCCACGGCCGGCCGGGGACCACGCGCAGCGCGGGCGCTGCGTTCTGCGCCGGCTTGGCCTGGGCCACGACCGTGGTCGTCGCGTCGGTTTCGGCGTTCAGATGCGGGATCTCGACACGTCCGCGTTCGATCGCGCTGCTGGTGGCGGCGAGACTGCGGGCCAGCCCGGCCACGCTTTCGTCGTCGATGCGCTCGGGCACCGGGTCGATCCCGGCGGCCTGGTAGACGGTGTTCTGCGCGTTGATCAGTTCGGCATAACTGAGGTCGCGGGCGCGGGTGGCCAGCAGCGTTTCGACGCGGGCGCGCACCAGTTCGAGCTGGGTTTCGGCATTGCTGCGCGCGGCGTTCTCGGTCTGGACCTGGATCGCGTCCTGCAGCCGGCTCAGTTCCTGTGCGCGCTTGAACATCGCTTCGGCGCGTTCGCGCTCCAGCCAGGCCACGTGCACCTGGGTCAGCACGGTCATGCGCAGCGCCTGGCGCCGCAGTTCGCCGACCTGCTCGGCGGTCTGGCCGCTGCGCTTGGTGGCCGGCCACGCCAGCACGTTGAGCAGGTTGCCGCTGACCTGCACGCCGGCATCGGCCCAGTTCTGGTGGACCAGGTACTTGTTGCTGTTGTAGTTCAGCCCGCCGAACAGGCTGGCGTTGGGCAGCAACCGCAGCAGCGACATCTTGGTTTCCAGTACTGCGTTGCGCGCCAGGTAGCCTTCCTCGCGCAGCTCGGGGCGGCGCACCATCGCCAGCGATTCCAGGTCGGGCAATGCGTAGGCCATGGCTGGCACGTCGAGCGTGGCGGCATCCGGCGCGGCCAGGGTGAAGGCGGTGCCGGGCGCCAGGTTCATCAGCGCGGCGAGCTTGGCCTTGGCCTGCGCAAGTTCGTTATCGAGCGCCTCGGTCTGGCGCACCATGTTGAGCAGGTCGCGCTGATAGCGCAGCGCCACGATCGGTGCGACCAGCCGCTTCTGTTCGGTCTGGCGTGCGTAATCCAGGGTCTGCCGGGCCTGTGCCAGGGTAGTGCCGACCTGGTCCTTCAGACGTTCGGCGGTGACCGCGTTCCAGTAGGTGGCGCGGGTCTCGCGAATGATGTCGGCGACCACGCGGCGGCGGCGTTCCTCGGCGGCCAGCGCCTTGTTGCCCTGGGCCTTGGCGCCGTAATAGCTGAGGCCGAAGTCGAGCACGTTCCAGCTCAGTTGCAGGTCGGCGCTATCGCCGGCGCGCTCCTGGCTGGTCGAGGGCACCAGCGACTGCTGGCCGGTGGCCAGCGATTCGCTGGACGCGCCGTAGTCGTTGTTGCGGGTGCGCAGGCCGGCCCGCGCGCTGAGCTTGGGCAGCATGCCGAGCTTCTGCACATCGACCAGGTTGTCCTGAAGCGCGCGTTCCATCAGCGCCACGCGCTGCTGCAGGTTGTACTTGAGCGCGCGCGCGATCGCCTGGTCGAGCGTGATCGGGGTGGTCACCGGCTCCTGCCCGGCGAACATCGCGCGACGGTCGGCGTCGGCCTGCAGCAGCAGGTCGTGCTGGCTGAGCTTGGTGGGCGGCGCGACCGCGCAGCCGGTCAGGACGGCCATCGCGAGCAGGCTCATGGCAAGCGCGCGGGGGGAAGCGAAGGTGTGCTGGGTCATGGTCATGTCGGGGAACGTGATGTTCAAAGGGGTCAGCCGGCGGCGGAGATGGGAGGGGTGGATTCGGCAACGGGCGCGCTGGGCACGTCATCACTGTCGGTGAGTTGTTCGAGCAGGTCGCGAGCCTGGGCGAGCAAGTCGCTGACGGCTTGTTCGCGCAGTTGTTCGCCCAGCGCCGGTTTGCCGGCGATCACGGCGTGCGCATCGGCGCTGGCCGGGGAGGGCGACGTCTGTGTGCGCTGCCATGCGCTGGTCGCGGACGCTTCGACGTGCACGGGAAGCACCAGCGTGCGTCCGTCGACGGTGCGCAGTACCAGTTGCAGATCCATCGACGCGGCGCGAGCGCCCGGTGCGATCAGGCTGCCGCTAGCCAGATCCAGGCGCACGCGGCCGTCCAGCGGCTGGCCATCGCTGCTGCGCAAGCTCAGCGAAGCGACGACCGAGCGGGTAGCGAACAGGCCTTCGGGCAGCTGCAGCACCATGCGGTTACCGGCCGGGTCATAGCGCCAGTTACCGGAGACCGCATGCTGACTGGCCGCCAGCGTGGCATCGTAGCTGGCGAGCACCACCAGCGGCGTCGATTGCCCGTCGCTGAAGCGAACCGCCAATGGTTCCTCCAGCCGGGCTTGCTCGGGCGCTGGCAGCAGCGCGTCGAGCAGCTGCGTAGCGTCGTCCGGCGCGACCGGATTCCAGGCCGGCGCGACGGTTTCGGGTGCGCCGGAGGCACCCCACGGCGTCGCCGAGCCCAGGGGACTTGCGTCGCCGACATGGCTGCCGTTGTCGCCGGCGATAGGCCCGAAGTAGCCGCTGTCGTCCAGCAGCAGGTAGTTAATGGCTTCGTCCACCACCAGCGTCAGCGTGCGGGTGGCACTGGCACCGCTGGGATCGGTCGCGGTGATCGTCAGGGTGTGGCTGCCGGCGACGGTGGTGCTGCCGCTGAGGGTCAGGGTGTCGGCGTCGAAGCTCAGCCCGTCGGGCAGGCCGCCGATGCTCCAGCTCAGGGTGTCGCCGTCGGCGTCTTCGAACAGGTCTGCCGACAGCGTCGCGTGGTAGGCCTCGCCTTGGGTTGCCGGGGCCAGGCCGATGTCTGCGCTGCTGGCCACTGGTGCGGTGTTGGGAATCGTCACGCTGGCGGTGATGGCGATCGCGGTGGTGTCGCTGCCGCCGTTGCCGCTGCCGCCGTCGTCCTGGATCGAGGTCAGGGTGATGCTGCGGGTACCGATGCTCGGCACCGCGCTGGCGTTGCGGTAGGCGATGCCGTCGACCAGGCTGGAAGCGGTGGCGCTGCTGATGCCGTCGGCGCTG
>JAATFS010000347.1 GCA_015655035.1 Lysobacterales bacterium
ACGGCGCCGCGTTGTCTGAACTGCACCTTCTGCGCGAGGCGGTGCGCCGCCAGCCCGGCGACTTCGTCGCATGGCTGATGCTGGCCGATGCCGAGATCGGCGCCGGCCTGCTCGCCGCCGGTGAAGCGGCGGTGCAGCGCGCAATGACGCTGCGCCCTGGGCATCCGGAGGCACAGGCGCGGCTTGGTCGCGTGCGCTGGGCGCAGGGCCGGCACCAAGAAGCCGCGCAGTGCCTGCGCCAGGCCTCTGCGCAACTTCCGCAGCATCCCGGGATTGCGCTATGGCTCGGCCATGCGCTGGAAGACGCGGGCGAAGCCGAGGCTGCCGCGCTCGCCTACGAGCGCGCCCACCGGCTGCTGCCGGACGAGCCGTACATCACCGCGCAGTTGCTCAACTGGCGTCGCCGCCTGTGCGATTGGCGCGGGATCGACGCGCTCTCGCAGCGCGTCCGCCACGCGGTCGCACAAGGTCGATCGGCAGTGGAACCGTTCGCCTTCCTCAGCGAAGACGCCTGCCCGGCCCAGCAACTGGCCTGCGCCCGGCTGCGCGCGCAACCGCTGGCGCAGGGCATCCCCGTACTGCCCGCCGTCGTGCCAGGCCCTGCCGCGCCGTTACGGGTCGGATTCATGTCCAATGGCTTTGGCGCCCACCCCACCGGACTGCTGACCGTGGCCTTGTTCGAGGCATTGCGGCAACGGCATCCGGATATGCCGGTGCATCTGTTCGCACTGAACCGCGACGACGGCAGCAGCATCCGCCAACGCCTGGCAGAGGCGACCACGCTGCATGACATGGCCGGCCTTGGCCATCAGGCGATTGCCGCGCAGATCCGCGCACAGCGCATCGACATCCTGTTCGACCTGCGCGGCTGGGGCGGTGGCGGCGCCCCGGAAGTGCTGGCGATGCGGCCAGCCGCTGTCCAGATCAACTGGCTGGCCTATCCCGGCACCTCCGGTGCGCCATGGCTGGACTATGTCGTGGGCGACGATTTCGCGCTGCCACCGGCCTTGGCCCCGTACTACAGCGAGCAGGTGCTGCGCCTGCCGCGCGCCTTCCAGCCGTCCGATACCCGCCGCCTGCCCGGCACCCCGCCATCGCGCCAGGCCTGCGGCCTGCCCGAGCACGGATGGGTGTTCTGCTGCTTCAACAACAGCTACAAGCTCAATCCGCGCAGCTTCGCACGGATGCTGGCGGTGCTGCGCGAGGTGCCGGACAGCGTGCTGTGGCTGCTGTCCGGCCCCGGCCGCGCCGATGCGCGCCTGCAGGCGGTGGCACAGGCCCACGGCGTGGCGCCGACACGGCTGGTGTTCATGCCCAAGCTGGCGCATGCGGACTATCTGGCCCGCTACCAGCACGCCGACCTGTTCCTGGACACTCATCCCTACAACGCGCATACCACCGCTTCCGATGCACTATGGGCCGGCTGCCCGGTGCTGACCACGCCAGGCCAGACCTTCGCCGCGCGCGTGGCCGGAAGCCTCAACCATCATCTTGGCCTGGACGACATGAATGTCGCCGACGATGCAGCCTTCGTCGCCACCGCAGTGCGGTTGGCGCACACCCCGGCCGCGCTGGCGGTGCTGCGCGAGCGTCTGCAGGTACAGCGCCAGCTCAGCGGCGGATTGTTCGACATGGACGCCTTCGCCGACGATTTCGCCGCACTGCTGAAACGGGTAGCTGAACGAGCGTCTGCGTAACCCCGGCTTCACGCGTCGCCGCTGTTCCCGATACCTGTGCTGGGCTAGGCTGCGCTCATGTCGAACGCTACCGATTTCATCCCGCTGCGCCTGTGCGTGCTGACCGTCTCCGATTCGCGCACGCTCGCCGACGACACCTCTGGCGACTACCTCAGTAACGCGCTGGCCGACGCTGGCCATCGGCTACGGCAGCGCGTGATCGCCCCGGACGATCGGTATCGGTTGCGCGCGATCGTATCGGCCTGGATCGCCGATCCGGAGGTGGACGGCATCCTGGTCACGGGCGGCACCGGCTTCACCGGCCGCGACTGCACACCCGAAGCACTGCAACCGCTGCTGGACAAGCACATGCCCGGCTTCGGCGAGCTGTTCCGCGCGCTCAGCTTCGACGAAATCGGCACCGCCTCGCTGCAGTCGCGCGCGTTCGCCGGGCTGGCCAATGGTCGATTTATCTTCTGCCTGCCCGGTTCGTCCTCGGCTTGCCGTACCGCCTGGGAAAAAATCATTCGCGCACAACTGGATAGCCGCACCCGGCCGTGCAATCTGGTGAGCCTGCGCCCTCGCCTACACGAATGAACATGTTCGCTCACCCCACCAGGATGCTTCGATGAGCCAGCTCAAGCGCAAGGATTACAAGCAACGACTGCAACCGCTGCAACTGGAACTGGTGGCGATGGCTCGCTGGCTGCAACATACCGGCCAGCGCGCGCTGGTGCTGTTCGAGGGCCGCGACACGGCGGGCAAGGGCGGCGCGATCCAGACCATCGCCGAGCATCTGAATCCACGCCAATGCCGGGTGGTGGCGCTGCCCAGGCCCAATGACCGCGAAGGCACGCAGTGGTATTTCCAGCGCTACGTGGCGCATCTGCCGGCCGCCGGCGAACTGGTGCTGATGGACCGCAGCTGGTACAACCGCGCCGGCGTGGAGCGGGTGATGGGCTATTGCACCGAGACGCAGTACGAGGCCTTCCTGCGGCAGGTGCCTCGGTTCGAACAGTTGCTGGTGGAAGACGGCATCCTGCTGTTCAAGTATTGGCTGAGCGTGGACCAGGCCGAGCAGGAAAAGCGCTTTGCCGAGCGCAACACCAACCCGCTGAAAGGCTGGAAGCTCTCGCCGGTGGACCTGCAATCGCGCGAAAAGTACGCCGCTTATACCGAGGCAAGGGAGCGCATGCTGGAGGCCACCCACAACGAGCACGCGCCGTGGACACTGGTGGACTTCAACGACCAGAAACGCGGCCGGCTAACCCTGATCCGGCACCTGCTAGACCACCTGCCCGACACTACGGTCGCCGAGGACTCGCTGCTGCTGCCGCCGTTGCGCGGCAAGCCGCGCAAGGAAAAATACCGGGTACTGAGGCCGATCCCGGATACCGGCTCCAGTTCCGGTTCGTAAGGCTGTGACGACCGGCGCGCGCCGGCACGATCAGCCGGTCTTCCCACCTGCAGCGGTGATCGCGGTCTCGATGTCGCGCGCGCTGACCGGACCAAGGAACTGCTTGGCCAGCTTGCCGTCGGGGCCGATCAGGTAGGTCATCGGCAGGCCGCGCGGGGTGGCGAAGTCCTTCGGCGGCTGGTAGGTATCCACGATCACGATCGGGTAGGACAC
>JAATFS010000370.1 GCA_015655035.1 Lysobacterales bacterium
CACCCTGGCGCGAGACCCGCAGATTGCGCTGTCGATCTCCTTCACCTCGCGCGCGCCGCGGCCCGGCGAACGCCATGCCGAGCACTACCACTTCGTCTCGGCCGAGGAGTTCCAGCGCATGATCGCAGCCGGGGACTTCTTTGAGTACGCGCGTGTACACGGCGACTGGAAGGGCACCGCCCGGCAATCGGTGGAACCGCAACTGGCGGCCGGGCACGACGTACTGCTGGAAATCGACTGGCAGGGCGCGCGGCAGGTCCGCGACAAGGTGCCCGACGCGGTCAGCGTGTTCATCCTGCCGCCGTCGCGGCAGGCGCTGGACGAGCGCATGCACAAGCGTGGCCAGGACAGCGAGCAGGTGATCGCGCAACGGCTGGCCGCCGCGCGCGAGGAAATGTCGCATTTCGATGAGTTTGACTACGTCATCATCAACGAGGATTTCGACACCGCCGTCGCCGAAATGTGCGCGATCTTCGTCGCCAGCCGGCTGCGCCGCGAGGCCCAGCAGCAGCGCCACGCCCGCCTGATAGGGGCATTGCTGGACGGAAACGACAGGCAACTGGCTGATTCCAAAGGAAACTGAACAGGTTCTGGTTGATCTGACCTGTGCTCCTGGCTTACAATCCGCCCCCTTTCCCTCATCCGATTGCGCGGCCCTCACCGGTCGCCGGGAGCCCGCATGGCCCGCATTACCGTAGAAGATTGCCTGGAAGTCGTTAACAACCGTTTTGAACTGGTGATGATGGCGTCCAAGCGCGCCCGCCAGCTCGCCAACGGTGTGCAGTCCACGATCGACAACAGCGACGGCTCGGACAAGCCGACCGTGCTGGCGCTGCGCGAGATCGCCGCACGCAAGATCGACAATGCCCTGATCGACGAAGTCGAGAAGTCCGAGCGCGAGCGTGCCGAGCGCGAAGCGCTGGAATGGGCCGCTGCCGAAGTCGTCGCCGACGAGGACATGTCCAAGAACGACGACTGATCGTCGCCCCGCGTCGCGATCGCGTACGTCGCTTGCAGCCCGCCTTTCGGCGGGCTGTTTCGTTTGCATGCCGGCATGCGGAGTGCTGACGCCACCGCCGGCGTTGCAAATGTTTGCCGTCCTTTCGCCGCTGGCATAGTCTTCCGGCATGAACCCAGGCCCCCCTGCTAAGGCAGCTCCCGCGGCGCTCGCGTCGTCCGACGGGGCGCTACCCGACTATGTGCTGCAACTCGAACGTGCGGCCAGCTACCTCCCCAAGGAGCAATTGCCGCTGCTGCGCCGTGCCTGGGAGGTAGGCGCCAGTGCCCACGCCGGGCAGACCCGCAAATCCGGCGAGCCGTACATCACCCATCCAGTGGCCGTGGCAGGGGTACTGGCCGAACTGGGCCTGGACATGGAATCGCTGATCGCGGCGATCCTGCACGACACCATCGAGGACACCCCGCTCACCCGCGAGGAGCTGGCGGCCGAATTCGGCGAGGCGGTGGCCGAACTGGTGGATGGCGTCACCAAGCTGGACAAGCTCAAGTTCCGCGACCGCCAGGAAGCGGCTGCCGAAAGCTTCCGCAAGATGCTGCTGGCGATGTCGCGCGACCTGCGCGTGATCATGATCAAGCTGGCCGATCGCCTGCACAACATGCGCACGCTGGGCGCGCAGAGCAGCGAAGCCCGGCTCCGCATCGCACGCGAGACGCTGGAGATCTACGCGCCGATCGCGCAGCGCCTGGGCATGAGCCTGATCAAGTCCGAGCTGCAGAACCTCGGCTTCCGCGCGCTGTACCCCTGGCGCCACGCCATCATCGAGAAACACATCCGCAGCCAGCCGGTAGTGCGGCGCGAATCGATGGCGCAGGTGGAAGTGCAGCTGTCGCAGCGGCTGGCCAAGGAGGGGCTGGAACACCGCCTGATCAGCCGGATCAAGACGCCGTGGAGCATCTACAACAAGATGCGCGACGAGAACAAATCCTTCGACCAGGTAATGGATGTGTTCGGCTTCCGCCTGGTGGTGCGCTCGGTGGCCGATTGCTACCACTCGCTGGGTGCGGTGCACGCCACCTTCAAGCCACTGGATGGTCGTTTCCGCGACTTCATCGCCATTCCCAAGGCCAACGGCTATCAGTCGTTGCACACGGTGTTGTTCGGTCCGTACGGCTCGCCGATCGAGGTGCAGATCCGCACCGAGGAAATGGACCTGATCGCCGAGCGCGGCGTGGCCGCGCACTGGACCTACAAGTTCGGTTCCGAATCGCCCAACAGTGCGCAGAGCCGTGCACACGCGTGGATCGTGGATCTGATCGAGTCGCAGCGCGCGGCCGGTTCGTCGCTGGAATTCCTCGACAACGTCAAGGTCGATCTGTTCCCGGACGAGGCCTACCTGTTCACGCCCAAGGGCAAGATCCTGGCACTGCCGCGCAACTCCACCGCACTGGATTTCGCCTATGCGGTGCATACCGATGTCGGCAACCGCTCGGTGGCCTCGCGCGTGGACAAGAAGCTGGTGCCGCTGCGCACCAAGCTGACCAGCGGCCAGACCGTGGAGATCATCACCGCGCGCTCGGCCACGCCCAAGCCGCAGTGGCTCGAATTCGTGGTCAGCAGCAAGGCGCGCACCGCGATCCGCCACCAGCTCAAGCAGTTGGAGCATGAGGACGCGGTGCAGCTCGGCCATCGCATGCTCGACCGGGCACTGGAAGCCATGGGCAGTTCGCTCGAACGCCTGCCCAAGGGCCGGCTCGATGCCTTCCTCAATGAACACCGTTATCCGCGCCTGGAAGCCTTGCTTGCCGACGTCGCACTGGGCAACTGGATGCCGACCCAGGCGGCGCAGGCGTTGATGGCCTATGCCGAACTGCGTGGGGGCGGCCATTCCAAGCATTCGCACGAGAAGATCCTGATCGACGGCAGCGAGCGCGGCGTGATCAGCTTCGCCAACTGTTGCCAGCCCATTCCCGGTGACGAGATCATGGGTTACCACACCGCCGGCAAGGGCATTGTGGTGCACCGCCTGGACTGTCCCAACCTGGCCGAGTTGCGCAAGTCGCCCGAGCGCTGGGTGCCGATCGACTGGGATTCCTCGGTCACCGGCGACTACGACACCGCGCTGGTGGTGGAAGTGGAAAATCGCACCGGCGTACTCGCGCAGCTGGCGGCGGCAATCGCGCAAAGCCAATCCAATATCGAACGTGTCGATTACCTGGACCGCGACTTCAACGCCGCAGTGCTGCGCTTCAACGTCCAGGTCCGCGACCGCCGCCATCTGGCCGAGGTGATGCGGCGGCTGCGGCGGCTGCATGCGGTGCAGAGCGTACGCCGGCAGTGAAGGGGTCGAGGAGGGTAGGTCATGCGCCTCCGCATTGCCTGTGCCTGGCTCGCCGCGGAGGCTTCTCGCCTAGAATGCGCAGTCACGTTCCCATTCCGGAGTAGTCATGACCCGTCAGATCATCCAGACCGAAAACGCGCCCGCAGCGATCGGTCCGTATTCGCAGGCAGTGCGTGCCGGCAACACGGTGTACTTCTCCGGCCAGATTCCGCTGGATCCGGCTACCGGCGAGATCGTTCCGGGCGATATCGGTGCGCAGGCGCGCCGCGCGTTCGACAATCTCAAGGCCGTGGCCGAGGCGGCGGGCGGCTCGCTCGACCAGATCGTTCGACTGGGGCTGTACCTGACCGACCTGGGGCAGTTCGCCGCCGTCAACGCAGTGATGCAGGAATATTTCCAGGCGCCGTTCCCGGCGCGTTCGACCATCGAAGTCTCCGGCCTGCCCAAGGGCGCGGGGTTCGAGGTCGATGCGGTGCTGGTGATCGACTGAGCCTGCCGTGCCGCGAGCGCGTCCGAATACTCCCAGCCTGAGCGTGGCGGGCGATGCCCCGCTGACCAGCCTGCCGGGCGTTGGCCCCAAGGTGGCGGAGAAGTTCGCGGCTCGCGGCATCGTCACGTTGCAGGACCTGTGGCTGCACCTGCCGCTGCGCTACGAGGACCGTACCCGGCTGACCACGATCGCACAGTTGCAGGCCGGCGTGCCGGCGCAGGTGGAAGGGCGGGTCGAAGCGGTCGAGCGCGGGTTCCGCTACCGCCCGATGTTGCGGGTGGCCCTGTCCGATGGTTCGCAGACCACGCTGGTGCTGCGCTTTTTCCATTTCCGCGCCGCACAGGTGGCGCAGTTCGGCGTGGGCGCGCGCGTGCGTGCCTACGGCACCCCCAAGCCCGGGCAGCAAGGCTGGGAAATCGTGCATCCGAGCTATCAGGTCCTCGGGGCGGCCGAGCCGGCCGGACTGGGTGATTCCCTCGACCCGGTGTATCCCGCGATCGAGGGTGTGGGGCCGGCCACGCTGCGCAAGCTGATCGCGCAGGCGCTCGACCGGCTGCCGCCGCAAGCCGCA
>JAATFS010000098.1 GCA_015655035.1 Lysobacterales bacterium
ACGATGCGGACAAGGACGGTTCGGTCAGTGCGGCGGAAAGCCGGCACACCTTCAGCCTGGCGACACGGCTGTGAAGGGCGGCCGCCACCATGCAAGCGCCGGGCTGTCATTGATCGAATTGATGGTCGCGTTGGCGATTGGTACGGTCCTGATGCTGGGCCTGACGCAGATATTCTCCGCTTCGCGAAGCGCCTACCAGCTGTCGGAGGGACTATCGCGGGTACAGGAAAACGCGAGGTTCGCACTGGATTTCCTGCAGCGCGACATCCGCATGGCGGGCCACTTCGGGTGCATCAGCGACCAGGCGCGCCGGCAGCAGAGCGATACCTTGATTTCGCACTTCACCTCCGGGGGCGTGCTGGATTTCGGTTATTCCATTCGCGGCTACGACAATGCCTCGCCTTCGGGCCTATCGCTTTCGCCTGCGCGTATCGACGGTACCGACAGCGTGGCCTTGCGCTTCCTGGGCGGTAGCGGCATCGCGGTAAGCGCTTTGGGGACGACGGATTCCGGCGCGCCGTCGGTGCAGGTCGATGCGGCCAAGTGGAGCCTTCTCAACCAGAACGGTGGTGCTTCACTGGCGCTGTTCGGGGTTGCGGACTGCACCTATGCGGACGTGTTCGCGGCCGCCGGCTTCGATGCCGGAAGTGGCCGCGTAGAGGCGCCGGCGGGCGTGGACTTCAATAAGTACCGGGCAGGGACGAGTACGCTTTATCGGGCACAGGCACTGCTCTATTACATCGGCCTGGGTACTGGCGGACGCGCCGCGCTGATGCGCGCACGGATCAGCGCCGATGGCACGGCCGAAAGCGAGGAATTGGTCGAAGGCGTCGAGAATCTGCAGCTGCGCTACGGATTGGATCGCAATGCGGCGACCGACCCGAGCGGCTTTGTCGGCAGCGAGGCCGATGCCGACGCGGTGGGCGATAGTGAACTGGACTGGCGGCGTGTCGCCCAGGTCCGGTTGGCGCTATTGATGGCCAGCCCTGACCCGGCGGCGTCGATGCAGAGGGAGGCGGTATCCAAATTGCTGGGTGTCACGCCGACATTGCCGAATGATGGTCGCTATCGCGCGGTGTATGAAACATCGGTGGCGCTACGTAATCGGCTGTACGGGAACTAGGAGTGAAGCGGGCGATGCGCGGAGTCAGCAAGCAAGTACGAGGGAGTGTTGGCGGGCCTGCGAGGCAGCGCGGAGCAGTGCTGTACGTGGCGCTGATCCTGCTGGTGCTGCTTGCATTGCTGGGAATGGCGGGGATGCAGGTCGCGCTGTTGCAGGAGAAGATGGCCGCCAATTACCTGAATGCCCAGGGGGCGTTCCAGTCGGCGGAGGCGGCTGTGCGCCGGAGCGAATGCTACGTCGAGGGTGTCGCCAATCGGACGGCGGCTTGCAGCGAGGGGGCGGCCGAGATCGAACAGGACTGCGAGGACGGTTTCGATGCAGACGGATGGGTTGAGCAGATGGCGAGCCGGGTGCCGCAGACCAACCAAGTGAACATTCGCTCCATCGGTCCGTGCATTTCCGGCAACAGCAGCCTGGCGATGGGGCGCGCGCCTGCAAGCGAAGTCGCCAGCCCGGTCTACCAGGTGACGGCCTATGCCGCCGATGCCGCTACGAACGCCAGCGCGGCGGTCGATACCATCTTCAGGCCCTGAGTCCCTCGCGATGGCATCCATGCGCTTCAATACCTTGATGGCAACGACGCTGGTGTTGGTCGCGGGGCTGGGCCATCTGCTGTATTCGGCGAGGGCGCAAGTCGCCGCGCCGCAGCTTGCGCAAGCGCCGCTCAACACATCGCGGAC
Source organism: Lysobacterales bacterium (assembly GCA_015655035.1). GTDB lineage: Bacteria > Pseudomonadota > Gammaproteobacteria > Xanthomonadales > Xanthomonadaceae > JAATFS01. The sequence continues at coordinate 1,804 of JAATFS010000098.1, forward strand.
GATCGAGCCGGCCCTGATCTTGGCGGTGGACGATTCCACCTCGATGGACTTCGAAACCCTGTTCCCCAGCAGTGACGGTGTGGCGTGGTGGCATTACACAAACGACAGCTTCACGGGCCTGGATCGTAACAATGGCAGCGACTCTGGCGCGCTCAATTTCAACCGTGACGGCGCCTCAGGCGATGTCTGGAAGAAGTACGCCTATCTTTTTCCTTTCGGCTACGGCAGCGGCAACGATGGCCGGGGACGGGGCGATTCGACCAACGAGCACTTTGCCATTCCGCCTGTTCCGGCATACGGCTGGGCCAGATCACCCGATGTGAACAAGGCTTATTTCAATCCGGAAGAGGTCTACTCGCCATGGATCGAGGCGGATGGGAGTTTTCTCGAAGGGGTCGACGGGATCGATGCTGCGACCGGGCAGGTGTCGCCTGGCAATGCGCCGGCCGATCCCTCCCGTGGCCGTACCCGGCTGAACCTGACTCGAGACTTCATCTACGCTGGGGACGGCGCCGGCTTCGTCTTTTCAGCGGGAATGATTGTGCCCAAGGGCACGCGTTACAAGGACGTATCGTGCACTGAAGGGGCGAGCGTCGAAAACACCGGAAACGATAACCAGTTGGACCGCTGGGGTTTCAAGCTGGCGCGCGAGGACCGGCGGGTGCTGGGCGGCGCTGCGGGAGCCCGCTGCAGCCTCGCGATTGGCTACTATCCGGCGGTGTTCTACGTCTTGGCCACGCGTTCGCAGGCACTTGCGGACGCCATCGGGTACGACGCAGATCCGCTCGATGACGGCGCGCTTGCGCCCAGTGGCGCAGCATTGCGGCGCTTCGAAATACGGCCTGGCAATTTCGTCGGCGGTGCATACGCCGCGACGATCAACAATTTCGCGAACTGGTTCAGCTACTACCGCAAGCGCCACCTGGCCGCGCGCGCGGGCCTGAGCCTGGCCTTTGCCGATCAGAACCTGAAGATTCGGGCCGGCTATTTCCAGATAAACAACCGTCAGGACGTGGCCATGCGGCGGCTGGATGTCGCTGCGGAGCGTCGCCAGCTCTACGACAACGTGTTCGCTCTCGGTAGCGCTGGCACCACTCCCAACAAGGAGGCGGTCATGCATCTGGGAGAGCAGTTCAAACGAAGCTACGTGAAAGACGTGAGCCCGGTGCAGCTGTCCTGCCAGAAAAATGTGGGCATGCTGATCAGCGATGGTTTCAGCGACAATTCGACGCCTTATTTCGGCAACGCCGACAACGAGGATGCGGCTGTATTTCCGGCGCCATTGAAGGATGCCACCGCCAATACGATGGCGGACATTGCCGCTCATTACTACCGCACTCCGCTGGCGCCGCCCGGTCTGCCGGACGACGGCGCAGTAGGCGTCGATGTTGGCTGTTCGGCGGCGACACCGGATCCTCGGCTGGACTGCCAGAGTGCGCCGCATATGAACTTCTATGGCGTCACGCTGGGTGCGCAGGGCCTCGTTCATGGCAATCCGGGGGCGGGAAATCAGACGCGAGAACCGTTTGCCTATCATCCGTCCTGGCCTACGGCGTTCTACGATCGCCATCCCTCGGCCGTGGACGATATGTGGCACGCGACGCTGAATGCGCGTGGCGACTTCATCAATGCGTCGACTCCGGGCGCATTGGTGGGCGCGATCCAGCGGGTCGTGACCGCAGTGGCGGCAGGGGCCTCGGCCTCCGGCAGCATCGCCATTACCGGCGCACGCGTAGGGGCCGGCTCATTGGCCGTTGAGCCTTTCTACGAAGCGACGAGCAGCACCGACTGGTACGGCAAGCTGGCGGCCAGCACGGCATCTACCGATGCGGTAACGGGCGCGGTGACGTATACACGGGTCTGGGAGGCGGCTGAGCAGCTGCCTGCGGCTGGTGACCGCAACATCCATTTCGGCGTTGCGTCGGACGCGAGCGAGACGAAGTCGAGGCAGTTCACTGCCGGGCAGTTGTTCGCCACGGGCATCCGCTCGTTGGCCGGGTTGTGTTCCGATGCGCTGGCGCCTGCCGGCTGTACCGCTGCCAATCTCGAAGGGCTCGGAGTGACGCTGGCGCAGGCCGTGGCCTATCTTCGCGGTGACGCCTCGCTCGAAGGTCGTGGACTTCGCGCACGTAGCGGCATCCTGGGCGACATCGTGAATTCATCCCCGGTGATCTCGTCTTCCCGCGATGACTACGGCTATACCGGATGGGGAGGCTCGATCGCAACCAGCTACGCAGGCTACCTGGAAGCGAAAAAGGCCGCCGGCCATTCCATGGTGTACGTGGGGGCCAACGACGGCATGCTGCATGCCTTCGATGGCCGCGATGGCAAGGAGATGTTCGCCTACATCCCGGCAACGGCACTCGGCCATCTTGGCAATCTGTTGCTCCCGCCAGATCCGGATCCCAAGGCGGTGCAGCGCTTCCAGCATCGCTATTACGTCGATGGCCCGATAACGGTTTCCGATGTGCTGATCGGCAATTCCTGGAAGACGGTCATGATCGGCACCTCCGGTGCCGGTGGCCGCAGCGTGTTCGCGCTGGACGTAACCGATCCACAGCGGATTTCCGTGATGTGGGAAATCAACGATCTGGTTACGGGCGATGGTTCGATGAACAGCCGAATCGGCTATGTGCTGGGCAAGCCGGTAGTGGTGCCGGTAAATACGGTCAACGGCGTGGCGTGGAAGGCGATCTTCGGCAACGGCTACAACAGCGCATCGCAGCTCGCTTCGCTGTTCGTCGTGGATATCGGGACCGGCGCCGCGCAGGTCATCTCCGCCAGCGAGAACGACGAGGGCAGCGACGTGGCTGGGCATAATGGCCTGGGCAATGTGGTGGTGCTCGATCGTCAACATGTCGAGGGCGACAGCGTACGTTCCGGGCGCGATGGTTACGCCGACACCGTCTATGCGGGCGACCAGAATGGCGCGGTGTGGAAGTTCGATCTGGTGGCCGGGAGCGTCGCATTCGAGGGCGAGCCCTTGTTCGTCGCGCGCGATGCCAACGGCAGACGCCAGTCGATCACCGGTGGACTCGAGGCCACCCTTGGCTTTGGCGGCGCGGTCTCGGTGTATTTCGGTACTGGCAGCTTTTCGTTCGAGGGCGATAACGTGGACAACAGCCCGCAGACGCTCTATGCGGTGGCGGATCGTGGCCAATCCGTCGCGGGGCGCGGCACGCTATTGGCGCAACTGATCGAAGAGGGGGGCGTCGGCGATTATCGAGTCACCAGTTCCAATGCGATCGGCGCGTCGCATAACGGTTGGTACGTCGATTTGCCAGCAGGTGAGCGTTTCGTGGGCAATCCACGGCTGGATAACGGCATCGTTTTCTTCGCCACGTACGCGCCGTCCAGCGCGGATGCCAGCGCTTGTTCGGCAGGCGGCAGTAATTGGCTTTACGGACTGGATGCGATCAGTGGCGCGGCCTCGCTCGCGCGGGTGCGGGTCGGCTCGCCCACGGGCACTCCGCCCGGAGCAACGACGGGGGCCATCGCGTTGAATACCAGCGGAGATGCGCCGGTTAC
>JAATFS010000124.1 GCA_015655035.1 Lysobacterales bacterium
AATTGCAGCAATACCCATTCGGTGCGATTGAGCGACCAGATGCCGATCCGCTCGCCGGGCGCCAGTCCCAGTTGCAACAGTCCGGCCGCCAGGCGCGTGACGGCCGCATCGAGTTCCGCATAGTCCAGGTAAACGTTCTGGAACGGCGCGGCGAGCGCGGCGCGATCCGGCCAGGCGCTGGCAATGCGATGCAGCAGGCCGCCGATGGTGTCCGGCAGCAAGGGCGTATGCCGGCTTCCGCTGACGTGGCTGGGGAGGGGGGAGGTGGTGGCCGACGTGGGCATGGAAGGCGTTCCCGCATTTCTTTGGGGGAGGACCATACGCCCGCGATGCGGGTGCTGTCAGCCACTTTTCGCTGCTCTGCGGAGTAGCCGGCACGCAGCGCGATGGGCTCACGGTCGGCTCAACACGAGGTGCAGGGCGCAAGCAACTTTTCGCTGCGGTGCAATAGCGAATGCCGCTGACGCAGCGCTGGTGCCGTCGCGGCCGTCAACGCGTACGTCATGAGCCAGGCGGAGCATGCGTCGAAACAGGAACGGCACCGCGAAATCTCGACCGGCATTACCGGTCGGTGACATCCCCGCCGCCGACGGAGTTGGCGGCGGGGATGCGATCAGTCGTCACGACGCTCAGCCAGCCTTGTCGGCCTCGTCGCGGGTAGCACCGAAATGGGTGTTGAGCACTTCGATGCGGCCACCGGCCTTGCGGAACGCAGCAATGTCGGCGGCAATGCGCTCGCGGCTGAGCGGCTGGCTCTTGCCGTCGCTGCGCCCGATGCTGGGCTGGGACTTTTGCTTGGTGGCGGGACGTGCCATACGGACTCCTTTGATTTCGGATGGGACAACAGGGCCGCCCAAGGACGGCGAGCGGGCGACCTCTCGCGTGGGCCAGGAACTGTCAGGGGACAGGTGGGCGGCAAGGCGATCTGCGATCGCCGAATGATGGCGGTGTTCCAGCGGCGGCGAAGCTGCTGTCGAGTACAGTCGATGACGGAACACTGCGCAGGCAGAAGATACAGGTAGCGATGTAGAGAACCGTTAATCGCGGTGGCGCTGCCTTGCGCGCGCAATACCGTCGCGTGCGCGGGCGCATCGCCTGCGTGAGCTCGGCCGCGCGGCCGAGCCCAGGGCCAGGAAGCGGGTACGGCGGGTGGTTCGCGCTCAGCTCGCCGCCGACAGCGCCAGCCCTTGCACCACGCCGAACGAAGGATCGCCCTGCACCAATCGCGCGCCCGGGAATGCCGCCGCCACCTGTCGCTGGATGTAGCCGGCGCGGGACATGCCGCCGGTCAGGAACACCGAGGCCGGTTCCCTGCCGATATCGGCGCGGACCTCGGCCAGCAGTTCCTGCAATTCGCGCAGATACGTGGAGGCGGCCTCCACCAGCGCCGTCGATTCCACTTCCACCTGCAGGTCGCGTTCGATGAAGTCCAGCAATTCGCGGTGAGACGGCGCGCTGCTCAGCGCAATCTTGCAGCGCTCCACGCCGCGATAGAGGCGGGCGGTGTTGCCGGTGTCCTGCAAGGCCTGCAGGCGTTTGTCGAAGGGCGCGTCCACGTCCTGGTATCGGTGCTGGCGGAAATCGCGCTGGCGGGTCATGTCCTGCACCATCGCCGCTTCCACGTAGTGGTGGGTCGGCACCCGGGTAATGCCGCGACCGAACAGCGGCATATAGGCGGCCAGGCTCAACGCCAGGTCGATATCGGTGCCGCCGCGAGGGATGCCCCAGGCGCGGTGTATCTGTGGCGCGCCATCGCCCCCGATGCTGGCATGGGCAACGTCGGTGGTGCCGCCGCCGATGTCCACGACCACGGTGTCGTGCCGCTCGCGGCTACCGGCGTGATAGTGCATTGCCGCCGCAGAGGGTTCTTCGAGGAAGTCCACCGCGTCGAATCCGGCCGCGATCGCAGCCGATTCCAGGATTTCCATCGCCTGGGCATTGCCTGCGTCGCCGATCGAGCTGCGGAACTGCACCGGCCGGCCGAGTGTGGCGGTACGGACATTGACCTGGAACTGGCGCGAGGCGGTCAGGCGGATGTGTTCGAGGATATGCGTGGCGATCCCGGTGATGGTCTGGCGCGCGCGCGGATGCAGGTTGTAGCCCAGCATCGACTTGGGGCTTTGCACCAGATTGCCTTCGTTTTCCAGGAAGTAGGCGTCCAGTGCCTCGTCGCCGTATACCGCGTTCTGCAGCAGCGCGGCCGAGCTGCGTGGCTCGCGCACCTGCTGTTCCATCCACTGCCGGCGGACCACGCGAATCGCATCGCGGCGCAGCTCCTGGGGAGTGCGGCTGCGGCCGGCGGCATTGGCGTCGCGGCGGCCGGATTCGATCAGTTCCGCGACCTGGTGCTCCAGTGCCGATGTCAGCTCGAAGTCATCGGGATCGCGCATCACTTCCGGGAAGTAGACCGTGGTGCGGAACTGCAAGGCCTCGCCGAAGCGCACGGGCACCACCTGGCCATCGATGACCGCCGCGGCGGCGGAGTTGCTGGTGCCGAAATCGATGCCGAGTTTCATGGGAGCGGCTGCACGAAAAGGGCCGCGCACTTTGGGCCAAGCCCGGCCTCGGTGCAACTATCGGTTCGGCGGCGATCCGGCCCGGTGGCGGAACGCCCTGCGCCATCCCCGTTGCGCGGCAGGCGCAGGTCCGGGCGCGAAGCGGCGCCGGCCATTGCCGGCGCTCGCGGTGCATGGCTCACGCGGCGTCGACGTGGCCCAGGTTCAGTTCCTCGGCAGTGGCTTCGCGGACGTCGGCCACCTCGGCGGCGAAGTGCAGCGTGCGCCCGGCCAGCGGGTGATTGCCATCGACGGTCACGTGCTCCGGGCTAACCTCGGTCACGGTGACCCGCACCGGACCTTGTTCGGTACTGGCCTGGAACTGTGCGCCCGGTTCGATCGCGGTATCTGCGGGAAATGCGCTGCGTGGCAACTGCTGCACGAGCTGTGGATGATGCGGGCCATAGCCCTGTTCCGGTGCGACATCGGCCTGGATGGCGTCGCCGACGCGCTTGCCGTCCAGTGCGTGCTCCAGGCCGGGCACGATATTGCCCGCGCCATGCAGATAGCTCAGGGGGGCTTGTGGACTGGAACGATCCAGCACCTGGCCATCGTCGTCGGAAAGGGTGTAGTGAATGGTCGCCACGCGACCCTGGCTGATTTCCATGGGAAACCTCCATCTTGGGTAATCGAGGGGATGCGCCGGCTGGATCACGACGCGAAGCGTTGTTGCGCTTCCACCC
>JAATFS010000220.1 GCA_015655035.1 Lysobacterales bacterium
CACCCCGGCTTGTTGCAGCGCCTGCGCGATGCTGCGGCCCGCCGGCACCGCCACGCGTCGTCCGCTGCGGGCCAGCTCGACCTCGAAGGCACGATCGGCGCTGGCCGGTCGAGCGATGGCCCCGAAATGCTCGCGATGCACCTGCGCCGGCGACCAGCCGAAACCGGCCGCCAGCGCGGTGAAGCGGTTCATGAAGGGCGCTGGTCCACAGAGATACAGCTGGTCGCGCGAAGTGGCCGCGCGGATTTCCACCGGTACGTGCGTCCGCGCGCTGTCGCCGTCGGCGCTGGCGTGCAGCAGCACCCGGCCGTGGGCAAAGCCTTGCCGCAGCCGGCTGGCGAAGGCGACCTGCTGCCGCTGCCGGACGTAGTAGTGCAGCACGAAGTCTTCCCCGCGCGCTTCCAGCGCTTCGGCCATCGACAGCAGCGGGGTGATGCCGATCCCGGCGGCGATCAGCACCTGGCGGGTACCACTGCGCAGCGGGAACAAATTGCGTGGCGAGGAGATCCGCAGCCGGTCTCCGGCGGCGCTGCTGCGGCATAGCTGGCGCGAACCCCCGCGCGAATCGGCGGCCAGGCGCACGCACAGCAGATAGTGGTCGCGCCGGTCCGGGGCGCTGGCGATGGAGTACTGGCGCACCAGCCCGTCGGGCAGGTGCACGTCCACATGCGCGCCGGCCTCGAACGGGGGCAGAGTGCCTTCCAGCGGTTCCAACCGTAGCGCGCGCTGGCCGGCGCCTTCGTCGGCGATGGTGGCGATCCGGACCTCGTGCAACGCCGTCATCGTCCAGCCCCGTGGCGGGGTAGCGGGGCGCAGCAGTTCAAGGGAAAGGCCGGAGGGTGCATGACACGCCTGGAGATCGCACGGAGGCAACGACCCGACTTTAGGAATGGCGGGGTGTGCGCACAACAAGCAATATTCGGCGATCCCATTGCATTAAATGCAACGGCGACCTGCCGGGGGCGACGCGCAAAGGCATCGTCCCCCGGCGGCAGTCCCCCAGGAGGGGGCGGAGGGTCAGTAGTTCAGGGTCCTGGCGAACTCGGCCACTTCGTGAGTGACCTGGTCCCACGCCTGGCGCTGCTTGTCCAGGTCCACGGTCAGCACCTTGCCGTCGCGTGCGACCACGCGGCCGTTGACGATGGTGGTGTAGATGTCGCGCGCGTTGGCCTGGTACACGATCGCGGCGTACACGTCATACAGCGGCTGCATGTTCAGCGAATGCGTGTCCAGCAGGATCACGTCGGCGGCCTTGCCGACTTCCAGCGAACCGATCCGATCATCCATCTTCAGCGCCCGCGCGCCGCCGATGGTGGCCATCGCCACCAGCTCCGGCGGCTTGTACGTAGTGGTCTCCGGATGGCGGATGTTGGCCACGCGCTTGGCATAGCCCATCACCGAGACGATATCCATCTGGTTGCCGCTCAGCGGGCCATCGGTACCCAGGCCGACGCCCAGGCCCGCATGCATCATTTCAAGCGCCGGCGACAGGCCACCGTGGCCCTTGGTGTTGGCCTTGGGGTTGTGCGCAATGCCGACGTCGCGGGCCTTGAACAGCGCGATGTCCCTGGCGTCGGCGCGCAGCACATGCGCGGCCAGCAGGCGCGGGCTGAGGATGCCGGTGGAATCCAGGTAGTCCAGCTCATTGTCGAAGTGCGCCGCTTCCGGGAACTTGGTCTTGACCCGTTCCCATTCGTCCGGCGGCTCGGCCACGTGCATCAGCACCGGCACGTCGTACTGTTCGGCGGCCTGCTGCACCTTGGCCAGCATCTGTGGCGACACCGAATACGGCGCATGCGGCGCGAACGCCGGGGTGATCAGTGGATCGCCCTTGAACTGTTTGACGAAGTCGATGGCGTACTGGAAGCCGCCGTACGGCTCGGGCGCATCGACCACCGGGAAGTTCATCACGGTCTCGCCGAGCACGCCACGGATGCCGACATCGCGCACCGCCTTGGCCACTTCGTCCTCGTGGTAGTACATGTCGGCCACGGTGGTGACGCCGTTGACCGCCAGTTCCATCGCCGCCTGCCTGGAGGCGACGTTGATCAGGTGGCGGCTGAGCATCCTGCTTTCCAGTGGGAAGAAGAACTTGCGCAGGCGGTCGTCGCTGCGGTACTCGCCCAGGCCACGGAAGGCCATCATCGCGATGTGGTTGTGGGTGTTGATCATGCCGGGCATGGCGATGTTGCCGCCGGCATCGATGGTCTGCGCGGCGGCGTAGGCCTTTTCCAGCCCGGCCGGACCGATCGCGACGATGTTGCCGCCGTCGATGATGATGGTGCCGTCGTCGTGCACGTGCAGGCTCTTGTCCATCGTCACCACCTTGGCGTGGACGATGGCCAGCGTTGCCGGCTTGGGCGCTGCGGCCAGGGTGGCCGGCGCGTAGCACGCCAGGCCGAGGGCGGCGCACAGCGCCAGCGGGAGCAATGGGGTCATGGCGAACTCTTGCAGTCGGTGGGAGACCGGTAATGGTCGTGCCGCCGACGCCATGCGGGTTACGCGCAGGGCATCGGCGACAAGGCACGGCCGGCTCAGAAGTGGGCGGTGTACTCGACCCCGACGATACGCGGATCGCTGACCATCGCCGCGCGGCTGATGAAGGTCGAGGTGGCGATGATGGTGCGCCGGTTGGTCAGGTTGCGACCGTACAGCGCCAGCTCGTGCCGGCCCAGATCCCAGTTGTAGCCCACCCGCAGTCCGCCCATCGTGGTGGCCTTGCTGGCGTATTCCACCGAGTCGTACAGGTAGAAATTCAGCTTGCTGCGGTAGTTCCAGTCGGTATAGACGAAGAACTCGCCGGTATCACCGACCGGCACGCTGTAGCGGGCGGTGAAGCTGGCGATGTACTTGGCCGCGCGCGGCAGCGAGTTGCCGTCGATCAGCGCGCGTCCGCTGGCGTTGAGCGGGTCGAGCACCACGCAGTTGCTGCACTTGGCCACTGCCAGGTTCGAATCCTTGATCTCGGTGTCGTTGTAGCTGCCGCCCAGGGTGAAGGCCCAGTTCGCGTTCGGGCCGATCTCCAGGTCGAACTCCACGCCACGGCCGTCGGTGCGATCGATGCTGACCAGATCGGTGGAATTGGTGGTCGCCGCCACCGCCGTGACCTGCTGGTCGTGCATCACGAAACCGTAGATATCGGCGTTGAAGCGCAGGCGGCCATCCCAGCCGGTGCTCTTGACGCCGAACTCCAGCGAATTGATGGTCTCGGCCTTGGCGGTGGACAAGCCGTTCTTGCTGGTCAGCCGGCCTTGCACGCTGGGCGCGCGGAAGCCATTGGCCAAGCGGCCGTACACACTGACGCGGTCGCTGAAGGCCCAGGAGCCGGTCAGGTCACCGCTCCAGTGCCCGTCGCTCTGATCGGCGCTCAGCGGACCGAGCGCGCCGGTGTAGCCAAACAGACGCTGCGCGCTGTAGTCCTTCTTTTCATGCGAATAGCGCAGGCCCGCGCGAAGGTTGAAGCGGTCGTTGACCTGGTAGGCCAGCGAGCCGAACACCGCCGCCGCGTGGGTCGCCTGGTGCTGGCGCACCGAGGCGGTCTGGGTCGCACCGGTGTGGTCGTAGGTGAAGTTGTTGACGTCGATGTTTTCGTAGAAGTAGTACAAGCCGGTTTGCCAGCGCAGGCGTTCGTCGGCATCGTTGGCGACGCGGAACTCCTGGGTGATCTGGCGATGCTGCGGGATCTCGTCCGCCGTTTCCGAATACGAGGACAGCGCGCTGGAAGCGGCCGGCCAGGCCGGCGTACCCGCCGAGGCGAGATAGCCGCCGTCGACATCGCCCTGGCTGAACATGCGCACGCGTTCCAGGCCGGTGATCGAGGTAAAGGTCAGGTTGTCGCGGTACCAGTTGAGCTTGGCGCTGGCGCCCCAGCTGGTGACGTTCTCGGCGTTGCGGCCGTCGGCGGCGACACGATCGATGTCGAAGCCCGGCACCAGCGAAGGCGAACCGGCTTCTACCGAATTGGGCCGGAAGATCGCCGCGCTGCCGTCGTAGTTGCGGGCATGCAGGTTGAACAGGGCGTAGAAGTCGTCGCCCCGGTACATCGCCTGCAATCGGATCGCGCGGTCGTTGTAGCCGCCCAGCGCATCGTGCTTGCCGTTGTAGGCGTTGTCGATCCAGCCGTCGCGGTGTTGGACCAGGAACGCGGCGCGCGCGCTCCAGCCCTCGGCACCCAGCGCCCCACCCAGCGCGCCTTCGAGGTTGGCGGTGCCGTAGCTGCCGTAGGAGACCTTGGCGTAGCCCTCGGTGTCCTCGCTGGGCTTGACCGAGTCGAACTTGACCACGCCGGCCGGCGAATTGCGCCCGAACATGGTGCCCTGCGGCCCGCGCAGCACTTCGACCTGCTCCAGGTCGAACATCGGAAAGCCTTTCAGCAGCGGGTTCTCCTGCACGATGTCGTCATACACCAGCGACACCGGCTGCGAGGCGTTGGCGTCGTAATCGGTATTGCCCAGGCCACGGATGTAGAAGCGCGGGAAGGTGCGCCCGTAGCTGCTTTCGACCTGCAGGCTGGGCGAACGGCCGGCCAGCTGCACCAGGGTGTCGCCAGAAGCGCCGTAGGCTTGCAGCTTCTCGCTGTCCAGCACCGAGATCGAGACCGGAACCTTCTGGATGTCCTCGGGCCGCTTTTCGGCGGTCACGGTCACGTTCTTGAGGGTGTTGGCGGGCGCGCTGGCCGGCTGCCCGGCGGGAGCGGCGATGGCAGGACCACAGAGGGCGGCGGAAATCGCCAGAGCCAGCGGAAGGCAGGCGGCCGCCCGCTGCGTGTTCACCTTACATGTCATTACGAGTCGTTCCAAAGTAGTCGATCCAAGCGATCACGTATCGTCCGTCGCGCCGTTGCGATGCTTCATCCAGAAGGCCATGAAGAGCCAAGCCGCGCGGCATGTGGCGGTCATCGCCCCGGCACCACGCGAACACGCCGACGCCCGCCCCTAGCGGCCGCCTACCTGGCTCTTTCGCAAGCGCGGCACGATAGCAGAAGCGGCCCCATGGCTGGGCGCCGCTTGCGGTGTTCGCGTCGATTGGGGGCCGGCCGGAGCGACGGAGCCCAATGGCTCAGCGCAGGAAGAAGTCGCTATAGCCTTGTTCGCGCAGCGCGCGCCGGTAGGCGATCGAACTGCGATCGGCGGGGATGTGGATTTCCAGCAGCGGGTCCAGCGGCAGGTATTCGGGCTGCTGGGACTCGACCATGTCCGCGTCCTCGGCGAACACACGGTGGTTGAAGGCGTGTACGTCTTCTACCGGCACGTCCAGGTCGAAGTTGCGGGCGATCGGCACCAGCAACCGGGTGCGGTGCTTGGACACCGGCGATGCGCAGTTCATGATCACCAGGCGCTCACCGTCGTTGGGGAAATGGATGGTGAGCGTCGCGGTGAACGGTACGTGCACCTCGAAGTGGCGCAGCCACAGATAGCCCGGCGGTACGCTGCGGCCGGAATCGGCGGCGTAGTTGCTGACGGTGCTGTAGTAGTCGGCACCGAAGCCGCCGTGGCGCTCGGTGACGGTGTATTGCGGTACTTCCTGGTTGTTCGGATCGGCGAAGGTGCCGGTATGGATCCAGGCGAAGTGGGCCACATCGATGAAGCCTTCGAGCTGGCGCGCGGCCGAACCGGCGATGTCGAAGCCCGGGCAGTTGATCTGCTGGAATCCCGGATCGTCCCAGTGCGGCATCGGCGGAATCCGGATCTCCTCCTCCGACGCCACCGACGGCTTGGCCAGGCAGACCCAGATCATCCCGTAGCGCTCGGTTGCGGCGTAGGTGTGCAGGCGCATCCGCGCCGGAATGGTATGGGTCGGGCTGGCCGGGACGCGGTTGCAGCGGCCACCGCTGCCGAAACGCAGGCCGTGGTACGGGCACACCACCCCTTCGCCGTCGGCAAAGCCCTTGCTCAGCGGCACGCCCCGGTGCGGGCACACGTCGCGCGCCACCACCAGCTCGCCGCCGCTGCGGTACAGCACCAGCGGTTCGTCGAGCAGGGTGGCCTTGAACGGCGCCTCGCCGACCTCCGAGCTCAGCGCCACCGCATGCCAATGCTGGGCCAACCGCTGCCAGTCGGACTCGGCGAAGGTGCAGTGCAACGGAACAGTGGGTGCGGCAACATCCATGGGACAGCAGATCTCTGGCGTGGAGCGAGGGGCACCTGCACCAATATGGGGCAAGGCGGATCGGCTACGTGATCGGCGGTTGATTGACTCTAGGAAGCGTGGGGTGTGTGATCAACCATCGTTTTTCAGCCTTCCCATTGCAAAAAACGCAACACTGCCCAGGTTTGCCCCCATGCTCACGTTCTCCCGTTTCACCCGTTATTTCATCGAAGTCGCGCGCTGCGGCAGCATTCGCAAAGCTTCGGAAGTGCTGCATGTATCGGCCTCGGCGATCGACCGGCAGATCCTCAAGGCCGAAGAGGAACTGGGCGCGCAGTTGTTCGAGCGCCTGCCCGGGCGGCTGCGCCTGACCGCGGCCGGCGAGCTGCTGCTGGTGGACGTGCGCCAGTGGGAGAAAGCCTACGCGCGCACGCTGGAGCGCTTCGACGAACTTAAGGGGCTGCGCCGTGGCCATGTCGAGATCGCGATGATCGACGCCCTCAGCGAGGGCATGGTGGCCGAAGCGGTGGCCGGGCTGATCCAGGCCTATCCGGGCATCACCTTCAACCTGTCCACCGCCGGCAACCAGCAGGTGATGGACCGGGTGGCGGCCTCGGACGTGGATTTCGGGTTGCTGCTGGACCCGGTCAGCAGTGTGGCGCTGGAAGTGCGCGCGTTCGCCGACATCCCGCTGGGGATCGCGATGCCGGTAGGCCATCCGCTGGCGAGCCGGCCCGAACTGCAGCTGAGCGAAACCCTTGAATACGGCTTGCTGTTGCCCTCCTCGCCGCTGATCGTCAGCGAACACGCCAAGGTGCTGTATCAGCGCCAGCACATCGACGTGAAGCGGCATACGCACTGCAACGACGTGCGCACGCTGCGCTCGCTGGTGCGCAACGGCGTCGGCGTGGCCTTGATGTCGTGGCTGGATGCGGCCCCGGACGTCAGCGACGGGCGGCTGGCATTCGTGCCGTTCCGCCAGCACCTGACCAAGCCGATGACACTGGCGCTGTGCGTGGCGCCGCAGCGGCAGCTGTCGCGCTCGGCGCAGCTGGCGATCCAGGCATTGGCGGCGCGGATCGAGCAGATGGTGCAGGGGCATGCCGTCGGCTGAGCGCTGCGCGCCATCTTCTTCCGCCATCAGGAGAAGGGCACGGCCGGTGGTTTCCTTCCCCCGCTCGCGGGGGAAGGTGCGCGAAGGGCGGATGGGGGCAGCCCTCCTACTGTCGGCCGGTACAATCGCCGCTCCCGCAATTCCTGGAACACCGCTGCATGCAGTTGATCGATATCGGCGCCAACCTCACCCACGAATCCTTCGACCACGATCGCGACGCCGTGCTCCAGCGCGCGCGCGCGGCGGGTGTGGCGCAACTGGTGATCACCGGCGCCAGCCGCGAGCATTCGCCACTGGCGCTGCAACTGGCGCAGCAGCATCCGGGATTCCTGTACGCCACGGCCGGCGTGCATCCGCACCATGCGCTCGAATACACCGACGAATGCGATGCGCAGATGCGTGCGTTGCATGCGCATCCGGAAGTGGTGGCGGTGGGTGAGTGCGGGCTGGATTACTTCCGCGATTTCGCGCCGCGTCCAGCGCAGCACAAGGCTTTCGAGCGGCAGTTGCAGTTGGCCGCCGATCTGGTGGCCGCGGGTACGGTCAAGCCGTTGTTCCTGCACCAGCGCGAGGCGCATGCCGATTTTATGGCGGCGATGAACAATTTCGACGGTCGGCTCGGGCCGGCGGTGGTGCATTGCTTCACCGGCAGCCGGGAAGAAATGTTCGATTATCTGGACCGCGACTGGTACATCGGCATCACCGGCTGGCTGTGCGATGAGCGGCGTGGAGCGCATTTGCGTGAGTTGGTGCGGCATATCCCGGCCGAGCGGCTGTTGATCGAGACGGATGCGCCTTATCTGTTGCCGCGCACGCTGAAGCCGTTACCGAAGGATCGGCGCAATGAGCCGATGTTTCTGACGCATATTGTCGAGGAGTTGGCGCGGGATCGGGGGGAGGCGGTTGCGGTTACCGCCGAACGCAGCAGTGCGAATGCGCGCCGGTTTTTTGGGTTGCCGGGGTAGGGGGGCTTGGGGTCTTCGCTTTGTGGGCGGGATTTCGGTTCCTATGGGTTTGCTTGGTTGCTGGTGGAATAGGTACTGCTAGATCAAGATCAAGAGCTTTCGTGCCTGTCGGCGCGAGTCACTTTTGTCTTGCCAAAAGTAACAAAAAGCGCTTTCGCCCGACGCGAGCCGGTGCGATGAAGCCGCGCCGGTGCCCTGCGCTCCTCGGCGGAGGCTGCATTTATCCCTTTATCCGGGACTCCACCTGCGGTGCTCGGCTCGCTTTGAGGGCGAGGTAGGTCAAAATCTAGGGCAACGGCAACGGCAACGGCAACGGCAACGCTGGTACGCTCGGCCATGGGCTGGATGGCTGGGTTCAAATGGTCGCTATTTGCCAGCCGGTTGCGTCGCTTAGGTGCGTGCCTGGTGTTGGGCCTTGTAGGGTTAGGTGTATGCCTTGCGCCCAGGGTTGTTGGCGCAGTTGTGGAAACCAGGGGCGGTGGTGATCGACGACGATCAGTAGGCCTTCGTGATCGCCCAGGGCGGCAAAGGCTTTATTGACCGGCCCCAGAGGACGGGCGTTTAGATGCGTGGCTACGCTGGCGCGTACGGCGGCAACGTCCGCGGTGGGCAGGCCTACTTCGCTCAGGCACAGGAGCTCTTCGCCGGCAAATGGGCCGCGCCGCTCGCCGCCGCGTCCCAATGGCTGGCGTGCGATCAGCTCCAGCACTGCGCCGTCGGGTCCAGCGAAGTACACCGAATCGGATTGCCACTGCCCGTCCAGATGAAAACGCTGGCGTCCCTGCGAATCGTGCAATAGCGCGGCGCGCGGCGCCAGCCAGGCAATGGCGGCATTGAAGCGGGCGTGCGGCAGGTTGAACGCCAGGTGCACGCTGCCTACCGGGTTGTCCGTGGCGACCAGCTCGATCTCGCTCCAGCCCACGCCCACACGCGTGCCACTGACGGGCAGCTGCAACACATCGCGATAGAAAGCGACGCTGGCGTCGGGGTCCGGAGTGGGCAGCCGCAGTTGGTGTAGACGCATGCGCGCTTGCTCGGAGGTGGGAATCGGGTGATTACACGACCTGGAGCCGGGACTGGGCAAGTGCGGCAGGCATTGATCGTGTGGTCAGGCGTCCGGCGGCAGCATGCGCTCGGCCAGAGCCCAGAGGTGTCGCGCGGCGGGTGGGGCTTGGTGGGTGGGCAGCGAGGTCGCCAGTGCCAAACGCGCCATGGGCATCGGGCCTTCGATGTCGAGATAGCGCACGCCGGGTAGTTGCAGCTGGGTGGTGGAGGCGGGCACTACCGAAACGCCCAGCTCGGCGGCGACCAGGTTGACGATCGACGACATCTGCGGGGCTTCCTGGGTGATGCGCAGGCTGAAACCGGCGTGCCGGCAGGCGGCCAGGATCTCGTCGTAAAGGCTGGTGCCGAAGCTGCGCGGGAACAGGATGAAGGGTTCGCCGGCCAGCGCCGACAGCGGCGCGCTTGCGTGCGCGGCCAGTGGGTGGGCCGCCGGCACCGCGATCTTCATCGGTTCGTCCGGGAATCGCAGCAGTTGCAGTTCCGGTGGGGTGGCCACGGAGTAGCGGATGAAGGCGATATCCAGGCGGCCGCTGCTCAGGTCGGCAAGCAGGCCGGCGGTGTTGGTTTCTTCCAGCAATAGTTCCACGTGCGGCCATTGCCGGCGGAAGTCGCGGATCAGCGTGGGGACCACCGGGTTGAACGCTGCCGAGGCGGTGAAGCCCAGCCGCAGCCGGCCGGATTCGCCGCAGGCGATGCGCCGGGCGGTTTCCGCGGCGCGTTCGACATCGGCCAGCACCCGCCTTACTTCGACCAGGAAGGCCTCGCCTGCCTCGGTAAGCTCGGCGCCGCTATGGGTGCGCCGGAACAGTGCAGTGCCGAGTTCCTTCTCCAGCGCCTGGATCTGTTGGCTCAACGGTGGCTGGCCGATCCCCACGCGGGCTGCGGCACGGGTGAAGTTGCCTTCCTCGGCGACGGCCTGGAAATAACGCAGATGACGTAGTTCCATGGCTATATTTAAAAAATATGGGAGCTGCCATCATCATATATTGGACAGGGGGTCGGGGGCGGCGAATACTGCGCCCCCTTCCGTTGCTTTTCGGTTTTCGTGAGCACGCCCGCTTGTCGTCCCGTATCCGCAGGGCTCGACGCCACCGCCGCGCCGGCGCTGGGTCGGATCCGTATTGCGCTGTTCCTGGCCGGTTTCGCCACCTTTTCGTTGCTGTACAGCGTGCAGCCGTTGCTGCCGGAATTCGCGCGCGAATTCGGTATCGATGCGGCCACCAGTTCATTGCCGCTGTCGCTGCCCACTGGGGCGTTGGCGCTGGCGATCTTCTGCGCCGGGGCGGTGTCGGAGAACCTGGGGCGGCGCGGCCTGATGTTCGTATCGATCGCACTGGCGGCGGTGCTGAACCTGATCGCTGCATGCCTGCCGCACTGGGGCGCGCTGGTGCTGGTGCGCACGCTGTCGGGCCTGGCGCTCGGCGGGGTGCCGGCGGTGGCGATGGTGTACCTGGCCGAGGAACTGCCAGCCAGCAAGCTGGGCGCGGCGACGGGGCTGTACGTGGCCGGCAACGCGTTCGGCGGGATGTGCGGGCGCATTCTGATGAGTGTGCTCACCGACCACTACGATTGGCGCGTGGCGCTGGCGACGTTGAGCCTACTCGACCTGCTGTGCGCGCTGGCATTCGTCTGGCTGCTGCCGCCCTCGCGCAACTTCGTGCGTCGCAATGGCATCAACCTGCGCTACCACCTGCGTGCCTGGAGCGGACATCTGCGCAATCGCTATCTGCGCTGGCTGTTCGCGCTGCCGTTCCTGTTGATGGGCACCTTCGTCAGTGTCTACAACTATGCCGGCTTCCGCCTGGGCGGGCCGGAGTTCGGTCTCAGCCAGAGCCAGATCGGGCTGATCTTCAGCGCCTACGTATTCGGTATCGTCAGCTCGTCGGTGGCCGGCGCGGCGTCCGACCGGTTCGGGCGTGGGCCGGTGGTGCAGGCCGGCATCGCGGTCGGCCTGCTGGGCGTGGCGCTGACGCTGGCGCACGCGTTGCCGGTGGTGGTGATCGGCATCGTGTTGCTGACCATCGGCTTCTTCATCTCGCACTCGGCTGCCAGCGCCTGGGTCAGCCGGCTCGGCGGCGCCCACCGCAGCCACGCCGCTTCGCTGTACTTGCTGGCGTACTACGTCGGCGCCAGCGTGATCGGCTCGGTCAGCGGGGCATTCTGGCAGCACGGCGGCTGGGCGGCGTTGGCCGGTTTCTGCCTGGGCCTGCTCGCGCTGGCGTGGGTGGCCGCGCGAGTGTTGCGCCGGGGCGCCGACGATCCGCTGCCGCAGGGGCGTGTTGCGTCCTGAGGGCAGGGCTTGTGCACGCCGTACGCGGGCACCATCTTGCTCTGCATCATGGCCAATCCGTCCGGTTCCCTGCGCGAGTTCATCCAGCGCCACCCGCGCCTGTTCGTGCTGACCGGTGCCGGCTGCAGTACCGATTCGGGCATCCCGGACTATCGGGATGCGGACGGCGGCTGGAAGCGCGCGCAGCCGGTGACCTATCAGGCCTTCATGGGGGAGGCGTCCACGCGCCAGCGCTATTGGGCACGCAGCCTGGTCGGTTGGCCGCGTTTCGGGCAGGCGCGCCCCAACGCGGTGCATCGCGCGCTGTCCGTGCTGGAGGCGCAGGGGCAAGTCGAGATGCTGCTGACCCAGAACGTCGATCGCCTGCACCAGGCCGCAGGCAGCGAGTGCGTGATCGACCTGCATGGGCGGCTCGACCAGGTGCGCTGCATGGGCTGCGAGCGGCGCACCCCGCGCGATGAGTTCCAGCAGCGGCTGGCTGAGCGCAACCCGGATTGGCTGACGCTGGAGGCGGCGCAGGCGCCCGATGGCGACGCCGACCTCGACGGTGTGGCTTTCGCGCATTTCGACGTGCCGGCATGTCCGGATTGCGCCGGCGTGCTGAAGCCGGACGTGGTGTTCTTCGGCGAGAACGTGCCGCGTGAGCGCGTGTCCCAGGCGTTCGGTCATCTGCACCGGGCCGATGCCGTGCTGGTGGTCGGCTCGTCGCTGATGGTGTACTCGGGCTTCCGCTTCGTGCAGGCCGCTGCGAGTGCCGGGCTGCCGGTGGCGGCGGTGAACCTGGGGCGCACTCGCGCCGATACGCTGCTGTCGCTGAAGGTCGAACAGTCCTGCGCATCGGCGCTGGGGTTCTTGCTGGCCGGTGACGGACAGCCGGTGTGACGCCGGTGCGCCAGGTTGGCATGCCGGGCATGACGCAGTGATCCATGGACCCGGTTGTGCCGCGCGCCTGGGTGCAGTGCAATGCATTTCTCCTTCGCCATCGGGATGCCGTCTTGAGCCAGCTGTTCAGTCCGATCCAGTTCGGACCGCTTGCGTTGTCCAACCGCATCGTGATCGCACCGATGTGCCAGTACTCGGCCGAGCAAGGCCGGGCCAGCGACTGGCATCGCATCCACCTGGGCACGCTGTCGCAGTCCGGCGCCGGATTGCTGATCCTGGAAGCCACGGCGGTGCAGCCGGAAGGCCGCATCAGTCATGCCGACCTGGGCCTGTACGACGATGCCGCCGAACAGGCACTGGGCCAGGTGCTGGATTCGCTGCGCCGCTGGTCGCCCATGCCGATCGGCCTGCAGCTGGCGCATGCCGGGCGCAAAGCCTCGGTCGAGGTGCCGTGGAAGGGCGGCGCGGCGCTGCCTCCCGATCACGCCCTGGGTTGGCAGACGGTGGCGCCGTCGGCGCTTCCATTCAACCCCGCTGAGCCATCGCCGCAGGCGCTGGACCAGGCCGGCATCGATGCCGTGGTGCAGGGGTTCGTCGACGCCGCGCGCCGCGCCGAGCGACTCGGCGTGCAACTGCTGGAACTGCATGCCGCGCATGGCTATCTGCTGCACCAGTTTCTGTCGCCATTGAGCAACCGTCGCGACGACGGCTATGGCGGCTCGCTGGAAAATCGCATGCGCTTGACCCTGCAGGTGCTGGAGGCGGTACGCGGCGCAGTCGCCGATACGATCGCGATAGGCGTGCGCATCTCCGCCACCGACTGGGTGGAGGGCGGCTGGGATCTGGCGCAAAGCGTGGTGCTGGCCAAGGCGCTGCAAGCGCAGGGGGCGCACTTCATCCATGTCTCCAGCGGCGGTCTGGACCCGCGCCAGCAGATCCCGCTCAGCCCCGGCTACCAGGTGCCGTTCGCCATGGCGATTCGCGACGCGGTGCAGGTTCCGGTGATCGCGGTGGGCTTGATCACCGAGCCGGCGCAGGCTGAAGAGATCGTCGCCACTGGCCAGGCAGACGCGGTCGCCGTGGCACGCGGCATCCTCTACGACCCACGCTGGCCGTGGCATGCCGCCGCCGCGCTGGGCGCCCAGCTCACGCCTGCGCCGCAGTACTTGCGCTGCGAGCCGCGCGAGCAGCGAGGCCTGTTCGGCGGTTGACCGCCGCGCGTGGCGGCACCGTGCGCAGAAGGTTTCCGAGGAAAACACCGGGTTCTGTGGCCGCCGCATTCGCTATGATTGTAGGAATGCGCCCCGACTACATCCTTACCCTGTCCTGTCCCGATCGTACCGGGATCGTCTACCGCGTCAGCGGCCTGTTGTTCGAACTGGATTGCAACATCCTCGACGCCCAGCAGTTCGGCGACGACGAAAGCGGTCGTTTCTTCCTGCGCGTGCACTTCGACATGCTCGCCGACAGCGCACTGGAGGCTGTGAGGCAGCGCTTTGCCGCGCTCGCCGCGGACTTTGCGATGGACTGGCAGTTGTACGACGCCCGCCGCCGCGCCCGGTTGCTGGTGCTGGTGAGCAAGCAGGGCCATTGCCTCAACGACCTGCTGTTCCGCGCACATAGCCGCCAGTTGCAGGTGGACATTGCCGCAGTGGCGTCCAATCACGACGACTTCGCGGCGCTGGCGGGCTCCTACGGCGTGCCGTTCCATCATCTGCCGGTGGCTGCGGACAACCGCGCCGAGCAGGAAGCGCAGATCCTGGCGCTGGTGGAGCGCGAGCAGATCGACCTGGTGGTGCTGGCGCGTTACATGCAGATCCTGTCGCCGACGCTGTGCAAGGCCTTGGCCGGCCGCGCGATCAACATCCATCACAGCTTCCTGCCCAGCTTCAAGGGCGCCCAGCCGTACCACCAGGCGCATGCGCGCGGGGTCAAGATCATCGGCGCCACCGCGCACTACGTCACCAGTGACCTGGACGAAGGCCCGATCATCGAACAGGACGTGGCGCGGGTAGACCATGCGATGACGCCGCGCGATCTGGTGCGGTTGGGTAGCGATACCGAATCGCTGGTGCTGGCGCGCGCCGTACGCCGGCACGTGGAGCATCGCATCCTGTTGAATGGCCATCGCACGGTGGTGTTCCGCTGAGGCGAGGGGTGGGGCAGCCGGGGGGCCTCACCCGGACCCGTTCACGGTTCGAACCGATATCCCACGCCGTATACCGAGCGAACCCAGTCCTCGCCGCCGAGCTCGCCGAGTTTGCGGCGCAGGTTCTTGACGTGGCTGTCCACGGTGCGGTCGGTGACGATGCGGT
This sequence comes from Lysobacterales bacterium, assembly GCA_015655035.1. Lineage (GTDB taxonomy): Bacteria > Pseudomonadota > Gammaproteobacteria > Xanthomonadales > Xanthomonadaceae > JAATFS01. Next base: position 14,719 of record JAATFS010000220.1, read on the forward strand.
GATCGGCGTATAGCCGTTCCATCAACTGCTCGCGCGAGTACACCCGGCCAGGTGCGGCGGCGAGCGTGCGCAGCAAGCGGAATTCGACCTGGGTCAGGTCGAGATCCTGGCCGCGCACGCTGGCGCGGCAGGCTTCGTCGTCGATCGACAGATCCATCGCCGGCGCGGTGTCCGGATCGTGGAGATGGCGCCGCAATACCGCATGCACCCGCGCCACCACTTCGCGCGGGCTGAATGGCTTGCAGACGTAGTCGTCGGCGCCAATCTCCAGCCCGAGCAAGCGGTCGATCTCCTCGGCGCGTGCGGTGACCATGATCACTGGCACCGCGCTGATGCGGCGCAGCTCTCGGCAGATGTCCAGACCATCGCGATTGGGCAGCATCAGGTCCAGCAGCACCAGGTCCGGTTTCTGCGCGCGGAAGGCGTCCATTGCCTGGGCGCCGTCGGCGATCCAGTCGTGGGAGTAGCCGGCCGCGCGCAGGTAGTCGCCAAGCACGGCGGCCAGCCGTGGTTCGTCCTCGACAATGAGAATGTGCCCGATCGGATCGGCGTTCATCGGCTCTCCAATGCCGGCAGTTGCAGCACGATGCGCAGTCCGCCCTGTGCCGAGGTCTCGGCAACGATGCTGCCGTCGTGTGCCTCGACGATATTGCGGCAGATCGCCAGGCCCAGGCCGCTGCCGCCGCTGGTACGGTTGCGCGAGGCTTCGGCGCGGTAGAAACGCTCGAACAGACGATCGAGCTTGTCCGGCGGCACTCCCGGCGCGCTGTCCTCGAACACGACCTGCGCCCGATTGCCGGCGCGTTGGCAGCGGACGTCCACGCTCCCACCGGCATCGGTATAGCGCAGTGAATTCTCCAGGAGATTGGCGAACAGCTGCTGCAAGCGGCGCTCGTCGGCATGCACTGGCAATGGGCCGGCGGCGATATGGCTGCGCAGGGTCAGGCTGGCGGCGTCGAAGCGCGTACGCATGCCGGCCAGCGTGGTGTCCAGCACCATCGCCAGATCGATCGGCGCGCAGCGGTAGGCCAGTGCGCCGACATCGGTTAGTGACAGGTCGTGCAAGTCCTCGACCAGCTTGTTGAGCTGTCCGATCTGCTGGTGCAGCGCGGTGATCGAGCCGGGCGTGATCGGGCGGATGCCGTCCTGCATCGCCTCCAGCTCGGCGCGCAGCACCGCCAGCGGGGTTCGCAGCTCATGCGAGATGTCGGCCATGAAACTGCGGCGGGCGCGCTCGTTGTGCTCCAGCGCTTGCGCGAGCCGGTTGAAGTCCTGCCCGAGCTGGTCCAACTCGTCGCGCGTACCGGTCTCCACCCGCACCGCGTAATCGCCGGCGCTGAGCCGGCGGGTGGCGCGGGTGAGTCCATGCAGCCGCCGCCGCAGCGCGCGCGACAGCAGCCCACCGAACAGCGCCGCCACCAACACCGAGGCGATGCCGATCATCCACCACGCGCGCACCTGGGCCTTGTAGAAGCGCTCTTCGCCACCGGCCAAGGTCTTCTGGAAGGGCAGCATCGCCATCCATCCGACCGTCTCGCCGTTTACCTCCACCGGCTGCAGGATGGCGTGCCGGTCGGCGTCGGGGTTGCCGATCAGCACCTTGTAATCGCGGTCGAGCAAGGCGAAGCGGAAGACCGCGCCGGTCTGGTCCGAGACCGGCGGCGCGCGCGGTGGCTGATCCGGCCACTGTTCCGGGCGCATCAGCAGGAACCATGCCTCAGCGCTGGTATGCACGAAATTCCAGCTGCCGTGGCGGACGTATTCGGCGCGCAACCGCGGGATCACTTCGAGCATGCGCTCGCTGCCCTGGCCGTTGAGATAGTCCAGGAACGTGCGCTTGAGAAACAGCTGCGCGGCCACGCCATTGACCAGCAACACCAGTGCGCAGGCGGCCAGGATGGCAACGAACAGCTTGGAGGTGACGCCCAATCTCATGGTGAAGGTGCAATGAAGTGGCGCGGCGAGGCGATGCCGGTATTAGCCGGGTCGGTGGCGCGGAAAGCAAGCCAATCGACTCGATGCGACGCAATCTTCAAAATTGCTGCACATTCGCTGCGTATGGTGGGGTACTCCCGGTAAACCTTGAGCCAGCAGCATGCCGTCCGCCGCTTTCCGTCCGTCCTCCCTTTCGATCCTGCGCGGCTTGCAGGTTGCCGCGATCGCGCTGGTGCTGTCCGCGTGCGCCGACGAGCAGGCAACGACTCCGGCCGAGCCCGAAGTCGGCGTGCAGACGGTGGCCACGCAACGGCTGGCGATGGAGCAGACCTTGCCCGGCCGCACCGTGGCCTACATGACCTCGGACGTGCGTCCGCAGGTCGCCGGGATCATCCAGAAGCGGCTGTTCACCGAGGGCCAGGACGTCAAGGCCGGCCAGGTGCTCTACCAGATCGATCCGGCGACCTACCAGGCGGCCTACGACAACGCCAACGGCGACCTGGCCCAGGCCGAGGCGGCGGTGCTTTCAGCCAGGCCCAAGGCCGAGCGCTACCGCACCCTGGTGGCGATGGACGCGGTGAGCAGGCAGGATGGCGACGACGCCATCGCCACGCTCAAGCAGAACGAGGCGGCGGTGGTGGCGGCCAGGGCCGCGCTGCGGTCGGCGAAGATCAACCTGGATTTCACCCGCGTCGTTGCGCCGATCTCCGGCCGTATCGGCACCTCCACCTATACCCCCGGCGCGCTGGTCACCGCCTCGCAGGACACCGCGCTGGCGACGATCAACCAGCTCGATCCGGTCTATGTCGATGTCACCCAGTCCAGCGCGCAGTTGCTGGCGTTGCGCAGGCAGATGGACAGCGGCGCGCTGAAATCGGTGGACGGCAAAGCCGAAGTGAAGATCACGCTGGAAGACGGCAGCGTGTACGCCCATAGCGGCACCCTGGAGTTCGTCGGCGCGTCGGTGGATACCGGCACCGGCAACGTGACCTTGCGCGCGGTGGTGCCGAACCCGGAGCTGCTGCTGCTACCCGGCGCCTACGTGCGCGCGGTACTGCCGATGGCGGTCAACGACTCGGCGATTCTGGTGTCGCAGGCGGCGGTGTCGCGCAATACCAAGGGCGAGGCCACCGTGTTGCTGGTCGGCGACGATGGCAAGGTGGTTCAACGCACGGTGCAGGCCGGCGAGGCGATCAAGGACCAATGGGTCATCACCTCGGGCCTGAAGGCGGGAGACAAGCTGATTGTAGAAGGTGGCAGCAAGGTCGCTGCGGGGCAGAAGGTCAAGATCAAGACGCCATCGGCAAGTGCCGCAACGGCCGCGTCGTCGCCCGCTCCCGCCAGCGCCAAGCAGGCCCACTGAGGAATCATCATGGCCCGCTTTTTCATAGACCGCCCCATCTTTGCGTGGGTCATCGCCATCGTCATCACCCTGGCCGGCACGCTGGCGGTGACCACGCTTTCGGTCGAGCAGTACCCGGACATCGCGCCGCCGACCGTGTCCATCCGCGCGACCTACAGTGGCGCATCCGCGCAGACGGTGGAGAACTCGGTGACCCAGGTCATCGAGCAGGCAATGACCGGGTTGGACAACCTGATGTACATGTCGTCCAGCAGCAGCTCATCCGGCAGCGCGCAGATCACCCTGACCTTCGAGTCCGGCACCAATGGGGATACCGCCCAGGTGCAGGTGCAGAACAAGCTGCAACAGGCGCAGTCCAAGCTGCCCACCACGGTGCAGACCACCGGTGTGACGGTGACCAAGTCCAGCGGCAACATCTTCATGGTGGTGGCCTTCACCTCCGATGACGGCAGCATGGACAACCTGGACATCGCCGACTACATGAAGGCCACGCTCAACGACCAGATCAGTCGTGTCGACGGCGTGGGCAATACCCAGGTGATGGGCTCGCAGTATTCGATGCGGATCTGGCTGGATCCGGAGAAGCTGCGCACCTACAGCCTGATGCCCTCGGACGTATCCACCGCCATCACCGCGCAGAACGCCGATGTTTCCTCCGGCGAAATCGGCGGCTTGCCGCAGGTCGCCGGCCAGCGCCTGAGCGCCACCGTCACCTCGCGCAGCCGTTTGCAGACCCCCGACGAGTTCCGCAAGATCGTGGTCAAGACCAATGCCGGCGGCGCGGTGGTGCTGCTGTCGGATGTGGCCACGGTGGAGCTGGGCGGCGAAAGCTACGGAACCGTCAGCACCTTCAACGGCAAGCCGGCGGCCGGCATGGGCATTGAATTGGCCAGTGGCGCCAATGCAATGAACGTGTCCGAGGCGGTGCAGGCCAAGCTCGACGAACTCAAGGAATTCTTCCCCAGCGGGCTGAGCTACCACGTTGCCTACAGCACCACGCCGTTCGTGAAGATCTCGATTGAAGAGGTGGTCAAGACCCTGATCGAAGCGATCGTGCTGGTGGTCCTGATCATGTTCCTGTTCCTGCAGGAATGGCGGGTCACCCTGATTCCGGCGATCGCCGTGCCGGTGGTCCTGATGGGTACCTTCGGCGTGCTGGCGGTGCTGGGCTATTCGATCAATACGCTGACGATGTTCGCGATGGTGTTGGCGATCGGCCTGCTGGTCGACGACGCCATCGTGGTGGTGGAGAACGTCGAGCGGATGATGAGCCAGGACGGCTTGTCGCCGCGGCAGGCCACGATCCGCTCGATGGAGCAGATCACCGGCGCGCTGGTCGGCATCGCCACGGTGCTGACGGCGGTGTTCCTGCCGATGGCGTTCTTCGGTGGTTCCACCGGGGTGATCTATCGGCAATTCTCGGTGACCATCGCCTCGGCGATGATCCTGTCGGTGCTGGTCGCGATGACGCTGACGCCGGCATTGTGCGCCACCGTGCTCAAGCCGATCGAAAAGGGCGGGCACGTCACCCCGCGCGGTCCGCTGGGACGCTTCTTCGCCTGGTTCAACGACCGTTTCGATCGCGCCACCCTGGGCTACCGAGGGGGCGTGCAACGGCTGATCGGTCATCGCAAGCTCGGCGTTCTTGCGTACGCATTGCTGCTGGTGGGCATGGGCCTGCTGTTCTGGCGGCTGCCCTCGTCGTTCCTGCCCGAAGAGGATCAGGGCATGCTGATGTCGATGATCAAGCTGCCTTCCGGCAGCACGATGGAGCAGACCCAGAAGGTCATCGACGAGTTTTCCGCCTACGTGCTCAAGCAGCCGGAAGTCGAATCGGTGATGGCCGCGTCCGGCTTCAGCACCGGCGGTAGTGGACAGAACTCGGGCATGGCCTTCATTCGGCTCAAGGACTGGGACGAACGCAGCGCGAGCGCGGCCGAGATCGTGCAACGCATCAATGGAGCGATGTCCTCGATCCCGGATGCGCAGGTGTTCGCGATGTCGCCACCGTCGATCCAGGGCATGGGCAGCAGCTCCGGCTTCACCTTCGAATTGCAGGACCTGGGCGGTGCCGGGCACGAAGCACTGGTGGCCGCGCGCAAGCAGTTGCTGGAACTGGCCGCCAACAACGACAAGCTCACCAACGTGCGCTATTCGGCATTGGAAGACTCGCCGACCTACGCGGTGAAGATCGACGATGCCAAGGCCGGCGCGCTCGACCTTGCGGTAAGCGACATCAACAGCACGCTTGCCATCGCGCTCGGCGGCGATTACGTCAACGACTTCATCGACCGTGGCAGGGTCAAGAAGGTCTACCTGATGGGCGAGGCGGACTCGCGCATGCTGCCGCAGGATATCGGGCGCTGGTCGGTGCGCAACAGCAACAACGACATGGTGCCGTTCTCTGCCTTCTCCAACGGCAGCTGGACCTATGCGCCCTCGTCGCTGGCGCGTTACAACGGCACCGCGTCGATGGAGCTGACCGGTGAAGCGGTCTCGGGCGTCAGCTCGGGCACGGCGATGGATGAAATGGCCAAGCTGGTCGAGCAACTGCCTTCCGGCTATGGCTACGCCTGGTCAGGCCTGTCCTATCAAGAGCGTCTGTCCGGCTCGCAGGCCCCGCTGCTGTATGCGGTATCGCTGCTGTTCGTGTTCCTGTGCCTGGCTGCCTTGTACGAAAGCTGGTCGATCCCGATCTCGGTGATGCTGGCGGTGCCGGTGGGCGTCTTCGGTGCGCTGTTGTTCACCACCTTGCGTGGGTTGAGCAACGATGTCTATTTCCAGGTGGGGTTGCTGACCACGGTTGGCCTGGCGGCCAAGAACGGCATCCTGATCGTCGAATTCGCCAAGGAGCTGGAAGACAAGGGCGAGGCGCTGATCGCGGCTACCTTGCACGCGGTCCAGATGCGCCTGCGTCCGATCCTGATGACCTCGCTGGCCTTCATGCTGGGTGTGCTGCCGCTGGTGATCAGCTCCGGCGCCGGCTCGGGCGCGCGCCACTCGCTGGGCACCGGCGTGATCGGTGGCACCTTGTTCTCCACGGTACTGGGCATCTTCTTCGTGCCCCTGTTCTATGTGATCGTGCGCAGCCTGTTTCCCGGCAAGAAGCCTGCCGGCGACAGTTCCAGCGCGTCGGTCGCGGAGGTGACGCCATGATGCCGATTACGCTTTCCCGCCTGACCCTGGCGCTGGCCTGCACCGGTGCGTTGGCCGGGTGCGTCAGCATGGCGCCGCGCTATGTGCAGCCGGATGCGCCGGTGCCGGCCAGCCTCGCCACCCGTGGCAGCGCGGCGGCTACCGCCGAGGTGGCCACCCTGGATTGGCGCCAGGTGTTTCTCGACCCACGCCTGCAACAGGTGATCGCCACCGCGTTGGACAACAATCGCGACCTGCGCGTGGCCGTGCTCAACATCGACAAGGCGCGCGCACAGTACCGGATCCAGCGCGCCGACCTGTTCCCGTCGATCAGTGTCAGCGCCAGCGAGAACGCCGCGCGCACCGGCGCCGCCACCCTTATCAGTGGGCAAGCCGCAGTGAACCGCGCGTACACCGCCGAGGTAGGCATCAGCAGTTGGGAGCTCGACCTGTTCGGGCGTATCCGCAGCCTCAAGAACGAGGCGCTGGAAACCTACCTGGCGACCGCGCAGACCCAGCGCAGTACGCGGATGAGCCTGGTGGCCCAGGTGGCGACCGATTGGCTGGCGGTGGCGGCCAACACCCAGTTGCTGGCATTGGCGCAACAGACCCTGGCCAGCCAGCGCGAAAGCCTGAGGCTGACCGAATACCAGCACGACCAGGGCATCGTGTCCGGGCTCGATCTGGCGCAGCTGCAAACCAGCGTGGAAAGCGCGCGCGCCGATGTCGCCACCTACACCACGCAACTGGCGCAGTCACGCAATGCGCTGACACTGGTGGTCGGTGCGCCGGTGGGCGAGGCGTTGCTGCCCGATGCCGCCGCGTTCGAGTCCGGCGTGGCGCTGGCGCCGTTGCCCAGCCGCCTGGAATCGAGCGTGTTGTTGCAGCGTCCGGATGTGCTGTATGCCGAACATACGCTCAAGGCGGCCAATGCCGATATCGGTGCGGCCCGCGCGGCGTTTTTCCCGACCCTTTCGCTGACGGCCGCCGCCGGCCGCAGCAGCAGCGCGCTGTCGGATCTGTTCGACAGCGGCAACCGCACCTGGTCGTTCGTGCCCAGCATCAGCGTGCCGATCTTCCGTGCCGGCGCGCTCAAGGCCGAGCTGGATGTGGCCAGGATCCAGAAGAACGTCACCGTCGCCGAGTACGAGCAGGCGATCCAGACCGCCTTCAGCGAGGTTGCCGATGCGCTGGCCGAACGCGATCAGCTCGACGAACGGCTGGCGGCGCAGCGCGCGCTGGTCGATGCCACCCAGCGTAGCTATACCCTGGCCGATGCACGGTATCGCAACGGCGTGGACAGCTACCTCGACGCATTGGATTCGCAGCGCTCGCTGTACACCGCGCAGCAGACCCTGATCAGCTTGCGCCTGACCGAGGCCAGCAACCGCGTCACCCTCTACAAGGTGCTCGGTGGCGGTGCCGATGCCACAGCCGGAGACGCAACCCCAGGCGCGATGCGGTGAGCGCGAACCTTGCCAGCAACAAGGCCGGCCATGGCCGGCTGGTGGTGCTGTTGGGTGCGCTGAGCATCTTCGCGCCGTTCTCCACCGACGCCTACCTGTCGGCCTTTCCGGCGATGGCCACCGACTTCGGCACCGACGTGGGCAAGATCCAGCTGACCTTGTCCAGCTTCTTCCTGGGGCTGTGCCTGGGGCAGTTGCTGTATGGCCCCCTGATCGATGCCTTTGGCCGGCGCGTACCGCTACTGGCCGGCATCGCGCTGTTCACGGCGACCTCGATCGCATTGCCGTTGATCCCGAACATCGATGCGTTCATCGCGTTGCGGCTGTTGCAGGCGGCGGGCGGTTGCGCCGGCATGATCGTGGCGCGTGCGGTGATCCAGGACGTGATGGACGCCGACGAGGCGGCGCGTGCGCTGTCGGCGATGATGATGGTGCAGGGACTGGGCCCGATCCTGGCGCCCGTGCTAGGCGGCTACATGTTGCTGCTGGGCGGTTGGCGCAGCGTGTTCGTGGGGCTGGCCGGATTTGGCGCGCTCTGCCTGTTGCTGACCTGGCGCAGCCTGGGCGAGACCTTGCCGCGCGAACGCCGCCAACCGTTGCAGCTGGGCGCCAGCGTGTCCACGTTCGTGGCCCTGCTGCGGATGCCGGCCTTCATCGTGCCGACCTTGGTGTGCGCACTGGCGATGTCGGTGATGTTCGCCTATATCGCCGGCTCGCCGTTCGTGCTGATGGACCTGCATGGCGTCAGCCAGCAGCATTACGGTTGGCTGTTCGCCTTCAACGCCGGCGGGATGCTGCTGTTCGGGCAGCTCAATCTGGTGCTGTTGAAAAAGATGTCGCCGCCGCGCGCGCTGGCGGTCGGCCTGGGCATCCTGCTGCTGGCAACCTCGGCGCTGCTGCTGGTGCCCGATACGGCGGGGCTGGGGTGGTTGATGGCGCCGATGTTCGTCGCCATCGGCTGTACCCCGATGGTTGCGGCCAATGCCACGGCAATGGCGATGCAGGCCGGCCGTGCGCAGGCCGGCAGCGCCTCGTCGCTGCTGGGGGCGTTGCAATTCGGCCTGGCCACGCTCGCCAGCGCGTTGGTCGGGATATTGCACAACGGCAGCGCCCTGCCGATGACGACGATCATGCTGGGCTGCGCGGTGTTGTCGGCGGCGCTGGCCTGGTTCGGCCGTGGGCGCTGACGCCCGGGCTCAGTCGATCGCGATACCCGCGCGCTCCAGTGCCGCGCGCGTCGCCGTATCGCTGTCCGGGCTCACCGGCCGGGTCAGATCCCACAGGAAACGAACGCGCAGGCCCGCCTCGACGGCATCCTGCGCGGTCCACAACACGCAATAGTCGCGCGCCAGGCCGCAGACATGGACCTCGGCGATACCGCGCTCACGCAGCCAGCCGGCCAGGCCGGTCGCCGGGCGCAGCCCGCCGGGTCCGTGGTTCTCGCGGAAGCCGCTATACGAATCCACTTGCGCGTGCATGCCCTTGCGCAGCACCAGGTCCACCGGATTCCAGTCCACGCGCGGATCCAGCGCGGCGCCCGCGCTGCCCTGGATGCAGTGGTCCGGCCACAGCGTCTGGGGCTGGCCGAACCAGTCGATCTGCTGGAACGGTTGCGCGCCCGGATGCTGGCTGGCGAACGAGGCGTGCCCGGGCGGGTGCCAATCCTGGGTGGCCAGCACGGTGGCATAGCGGCGTGTGCGCAGCAGCGCATCGATCGCCGGCACGATCGCATCGCCCTGGTGGCAGGGCAGCGCGCCGCCTGGCATGAAGTCCGGTTGCAGGTCGACCACGATCAGGGCGGTGTCGGCGTTGGGCATGCGTAGGTGTTCGAGTGAGCGGGAAGGCCAGTCTAAATCGGTGGCGGCGCGAGGCGCGGTCGATGGCCAGGCCCGCCACGGCTCATGCGCTGGATTCAGCCGCCTTCGCCGCCTTCCGGCGTCTGCCCGTAGTACACCAGCCCGAGCTTGATCCGGTCCCGGCCCTGGGCGCGGCGGTGGCGGTTGGTGTCGCGCAGCGAGTACACGCAACCGCAGTATTCCTGCTGGTAGAACTGCTCGCGCTTGCTGATCTCGATCATGCGTGCGCTGCCGCCGCCCTTGCGCCAGTTGTAGTCCCAGTACAGCAGCCCGTCGTAGGGCGCCGCCGCGCGCTGGCCGCAGTCGTTGATCTGCGCCATGTTCTTCCAGCGCGAGATGCCCAGCGAACTGGTGATCACCGGGAACCCGTGTTCGTGCGCGTACAGCGCGGTGCGCTCGAAGCGCATGTCGAAGCACATCGTGCAGCGCACGCCGCGCTCGGGCTCGTTTTCCATGCCTTTGGCACGGGCGAACCAGTTGTCGGTGTCGTAGTCGGCGTCCACGAACGGCACGCCGTGTTTTTCCGCAAAACGAATGTTCTCCTGCTTGCGCAGTTCGTATTCCTTGAGCGGATGAATATTGGGGTTGTAGAAGAAGATCGTGTAGTCGATACCCGATTCCACGAATGCTTCCATCAGTTCGCCCGAGCAGGGGGCGCAGCACGAGTGCAGCAACAAGCGGTTGCCTTGCGGCAGCGTCAGCGGCGCGCGGGCCTTGGGTGAGGAAGACATGTCGGACTCCGGGGGCAAGCCAGGTGGCGCGGGCGCCACCGATGAACGGGGGAAGGGCGCGGCGTGCCATGTCGGCCCGCCTGCGGCCGGTCACTGCC